>JBAWCX010000142.1:0-6656 GCA_049590495.1 Binatus sp. (SeqCode) | reverse complement strand
ACGGCGTGAAATCCAGCGAGATCAAGGACGGGCCGAGCGGGCGGCTAAGCATCCACAAATGGGCCAACAAGTTTGTCGGCCGCGCCGTGCTGCTCGACGCGTTTCGGTATCGCATCTCGCATGGCCGCACGATCGATCCGCTCAAATCGGAAAAGTACAGCCTCGACGATTTGAAAGAGACCGCCGTCGCGGATGGCGTCGAGCTGAAGCCGGGAACGATTCTGCTGATTCGCACGGGCTGGATGCAGGCGTATCTGGCCGCGTCGCCGGACGACAAGGCCGCGATGGCGCCGCTCGGCGGGCTCAAGGCCTGCGGTATCGAGGACAGTAGCGCGATGGTCGAATGGTTCTGGGATCATCGCGTCGCGGCGGTCGGCACGGATTGTCCCGCGGTCGAGCCGTGGCCGTGGGATTTCAAGAACGAGGGCGCGCTGCACTACCGCACGCTATGCCTGCTCGGCCTGCCGATCGGCGAGCAGTTCAATCTCGAGGAACTGGCAGCGGATTGCGCCGCCGACAAGCGCTACGAATTCATGCTGGTGTCGGTGCCGATGAACCTGGAGGGCGGAATAGCGTCGCCGCCGAATGCGGTCGCGATCAAGTAGAGACGTCTCTGAGTACCGGGTGCAGGGGTCACCCCTGCCGAGGGAAGTGTGAAACCCACCGCGGGTTTCACATTTAATAAAGTGATTTACCCTTCCCTGCTCCCCGAGCGCGCAGTCTCGATGATCGCGATGCGCACCGCGTTCTCCATCATCGAGAGCGCCATGGTGGGCAGGCTGCGATGTCTTCCGGCCTGGCGCGCCTCGTATGGCAGATGGATGAATCCCACCGGGATGGCGGGTTTGCGGCGCAGGTAGTGCAGGGCGGCATACATCAGCGCGTTGCATGCATACGCACCTGCAGTCAGCGACACGCTCGCGGGAATCTCCTTGCGATCGAGCTCGCGGATGATCGCGTGCAGCGGCAATCGCGAGAAGTACGCGTCGGGACCGCCGCGAACGACCGGCGTGAAGCCCGGGTCGCCGCGTTTGGCGAGCGCGCCGCGCTCGTCGGCAAGATTGATCGCGATTCTTTCTAATGAGACAGCCGGCCTGCCGCCCGCCTCGCCGAGACCAATCACCGCGCGCGGCCGGTAGCGCACGATTGCGCCGGTAATTCGACGCGCCGCTCTGGCGCATCCGACCGGCACGCGCACCGACTTTATCTGCAAGCCGCCAATCACCTCGCCGTCGAGCCGCCGCGCGATTTCCCACGACGGGTTGATACGCTCGCCGCGAAACGGCTCGAACCCGGTAAGAATCAGGATCGGCGGCATCGACGCATCCCGCTCATCTCCGCCGCGGATGCTCGATTGGCAGGTCGTCGCGATTGCCCCACTCCGCCCACGACCCGAGATAGTTTCTCACCTTCGGATAGCCTGCGAGCTTGAGCGCGAGGTACGCGTGCGCGGCGCGGTAGCCGCCCTGGCAGTACGGGATTATCTCGGCGGCGGGATCGAGGCCGAGCGCCTCGAACTGCGCGCGCAGCTCGGCGGGTGATTTCACGTTTCCGTCTGCGTCAAGCGCCGCGGTCCAGTCCTGATGGAACGAGCCGGGAATCGCGCCGCCATGTTTCGCGCGCACGCGCTCGCCGAAGTATTCCTCGTCGCTGCGAACGTCGAAGATTTGCACGCCGGGACGCCCGAGTCGCTCGAGCAGATGCGTATACGTCGCGAGAATTTCCGCTTGCGGATTAAGCTGGAAGTCCGTCGGCGCGAACTTCTCGACGTTTGCGACCAACTCCTCGCCGGCCGCCGCCTTCAGTCCGCCGTCGAGCATTCGCGATCGTGGATGTCCCGCGTATTCGAGCGCCCATTGGCCGCGCGCGGCGCGCATCCCGGATTCATTCTCGTAGAACACGACGGTCTCGCGGCCGGTGATGCCGAGCGCCGAAAATATCCACTGGAGCTGCGCGCCGAACTCGGCGATGCCGCGCTCGGACGTATCGGTATGATGAAACGGGAAAGGATCGAACTGCCGTGCGCCGCGCAGATGCCCGGCGTGAAAATCCTTGGCGGGCCGCGTGTCGACTAGTATCAGCTCGGAGCCGTCGCGATTCTCTCGGAGCCATCGCGCATCGACAATTTTTTCAGAATTCATTGCCTCGACCTATCGGTCTATCCCGACTGCTTCGCTAATAGAACGAAATCCGTCGCGCCGGAGCAAGTCCGCCAGTCCGGATTGGATTTTCTCCGCGATGCCCGGGCCCTCGTAGATGAGCGCAGTGTAAAGCTCGACGAGCGACGCGCCGGCGCGGATGTGCAGCCACGCATCTTCGGCGCTGCCGACTCCGCCGACGCCGACGATCGGGATTTTGCCGCTGGTGTGTGTGTGGATGTCGCGGATCAGCTCGCGCGCGCGAATCATCAGCGGACGGCCGCTGAGTCCGCCGGGATGCGGCGACGAGACGCCGAGCGCCTCGCGCGCGACAGAAGTGTTGCACGCGACGATTCCGTCTACGCCGAGCTCGAGCGCGGCGTCGCAAATTCGAAACAGCTCGTTGCGTTCCAGGTCGGGCGAGAGCTTGACCAGCACGGGACGCGGCGACGCGGCGGCCTTTTCATGCATCGCCGCAAACAGCTCACTCATCTTCTCCGGCGACTGCCAGTTGCGCAGCCCGGGAGTATTCGGCGAGCTCACGTTGATGACGATGAAATCGGCCAGCGGCCCCAGCCGCTCCATCAGCGCAGTGTAGTCGGCGGCAATCCCTTCGGGCGGAGTGTCGCTGTTCGGCCCGAAGTTGAGCCCCAGCCGAATCGAAAGCCCGGCCTTCCGCACGCGCGCGATTCGCCGCGCGACCACGTCCATCCCTTCGCTGGGAAAGCCGAGCCTGTTTATCAGCGCGCGGCGCTCGGGCACTCGCCAAACCCGCGGCGCGTCGTTCCCCGGCTGTGGGCGCGGGGTAATCGTTCCCAACTCGGCGAAGCCGAAGCCGAGCGTCTCCCATCCGCGGATTGCGACGGCGTCCTTGTCCATCCCGGCCGCCAGCCCGATCGGGCTCCGAAAATCGCCACCCCACAGCTTGATGCCGAGCTCGGGCCGGTCCGGCGGCGGCGTAAAAGGCGGCAGCATGGAAAACATCCTCAAGGCCGTGCGATGCGCATACTCGGCGTCGAGGACGAACAGGCATCTCTTGAACAACTGCCGATAAGCGGCGTCGATTGCGTCAACAGCGCGCATAACGTCCCCCTTGGACTGGCAATCTTGCAGTGCGGCTGCCGTTTGCGCAATCGAAACGCGGTGTGGATTAAGCACAGGCACCCCTGATGCAGTCGCACCGCGGCTTGGAATATGATGACGAGTGCCGGCGGCATCACGCGCGCGGCGAATTGCGGGAGGGGTCAGGATCGCTGTGGAAAATCAGGCGAAAATGCAAGTCAAGTTGATCGACTACGCTCAGCAGCCGCTCGAAAAACTCTACGCGGCGTTTCGCACCTGCTATTCCTCCGATACGCCGATCGAAGTCTGGGACAAGATCAAATCCGAGAAAATCACCCACGACAAAATTCGCGAGTTCATCACCGAGCGCCTGAAGACCGGCCACGCCTCGCCGCTCGAGCAGATCGTTTTCTGGTTCGGCATCGCAAACGTGTCGCGCTCGCTGTCGCATCAGTTCGTCCGTCATCGGATCGGCATCAGCTTCGAGCAGCAGAGCCAGCGCTACGTGAAATTCAAGCAGGACAAGCTCGCATTCGTGCTGCCGGATTCGTGGTCGCGCGCGGGCCTCGAGAGTGAATTCTCCGATTTGCTTTCGAAGACCTCCGAGCTCTACGCGAAAGCGTTGAAGGCGGGGATTCCGGCCGAGGATGCGCGCTTCGTGCTGCCCAACGCCGCGCCTACGAATTTTCACGTGATGGTGAATTTCGCCGAGATGCTGCACATCTGCGATCTGCGGCTGTGCGTGCGCGCGCAGTGGGAAATCCGCCGGATGGTCGCGATGATGCGCGCGGAAATCAAGCACGTGCTGCCGGAGATCGCGGTTTTCCTGCAGCCGAAGTGCGGCGAGAATCGGATGGGCTACTGCGACGAGTCGCTCGACGAATGGCAGAAATGCCCGCTGGGCAAGGTGCGGCCGCACAAGTCGAGCCTGTTCGATCTTTACGAGCGCTACGGCTCACGTAAGGCGCAGGCGCTGGGCGAGGCTGAGTTTCGCGCGGTCGAGGAAAAAGAGCAGTTGTAGTTTTCAGGCTTTTCAGGTCCTGTGAGCCACGAAGACGATTCGTTACCGGCGTCGATCGATGACGCGATCGCGGCGTTCAACCGCGGCGCGTATTTCGAAGCGGCCGAGATGTTCGAGACCGCGTCGCACGCCGCCGGCATCGACGACGATTTGACGGCGCTCATCGTGGCGCTCAATCAAATCGCCGCGGCGCTCCATCTGCGCTTCGAGCGCGGCGGGCGGCAGGCGTCGATCAATCTGATGTCGCAGGCGATGATCGCGCTCGACGACCTGAAGCCCACGCGCCGTGGCCTTGACGTCGAGCGGCTGTGCGCGGAGCTCGCGGCCTACACCGAAGAGGTGCGCGCGACTCCGCGCGACGAGCGTGACGGCCTCAAGCATCGCGCGCGGATTTTCCTGGAGCGCCGCCGCGCGCCGAAGATCAACCGCCGCTGAGGAGCTACTAAGGAGTACCGTTGTGCTTTAGCCTGCCTGACGATTCGATTTCTTTGAGAGGCTGCTCCACCATTCCCCTCATGAACTCGCTGGGACAGTCTCGCAACGATTTTCGGATCAACCATTGGGCTTGCGCGTATTTCTTGCGACCTATAAGGATGTCGATCAGGGTCGCATAGGAGAACTCCAGAGCTACTACCGAAAGTTCGTGCTCCAACGACTCGAGCGCTTCGCCCGTACGCTCCGAAAGCGCCAGAGCCTTGCGTGCAAGGCGTTCGGCCTCTTCGGGTTCATGCAACCAGTACATCAGCAGACTGGCTTTGGCACCGTATGCATCTGGACTTTCTGGTCGAAGGGCGATCGCCTGGTCGTAGTACCGTAACGCTTGCGCTGTGGACTTCGGATCATCGAAGTTCGAATATATGTTCCCCAGCAAGACCAAGGTTTCATAATTTTGCGGATCCAGGAGAAGTGACTTCTTTGCCGTTATGAGAGCCTCTCGAAGCAAAGCTGGGTTAGAGTCATCGCTAAAGCCATATAGTTCTCCCGCACGATCCAGATACTTCTCGGCTCTGGCTTTCGGCCGCATACGGGGGTGACTTCGCCGCTGCTTCATTGGACTCTCAACGCTAACAAATCAATCAAGATGTTTACCGCTTCAGGAAGCGCGGTGCTACTGTGCGGCGCTAGTGGGGTCGTGCGGGCGATCCCGTTCGACGACCTTCAACATCGCGCGCGGATTTTCCTGGAGCGCCGCCGCGCCCCGAAGATCAACCGGCGCTGAACGCTATGGAAATCACGCACGAGCAAATCTCCGACGGCCTCAAGCGCGCGCGCTATGTCACCAACCAGCGCGTCGAGACGGCGATCTTTCTGGCGCTCGCGCTCGAAAAGCCGCTGCTCATTGAGGGTCCCGCCGGCGCCGGCAAGACCGAAGTCGCCAAGGTGCTGGCGGAAATTCTCCACACCGAACTCATCCGGCTGCAATGTTACGAGGGACTCGACGAGGCGCGCGCGCTATACGAATGGAATTATCAGAAACAACTGCTGCGCATGCAGGCCGGCGAGCATCAGGGCCTGCGATGGGAGGAGCTGAGCGAGCATATTTTCTCGCGCGACTACCTGCTCGAGCGTCCGCTGCTCAAGGCGATCACGGCGCCGAGCCGGGTGGTGCTGCTGATCGACGAGGTCGACAAGGCCGACGAGGAGTTCGAGGCCTTTCTGCTGGAGCTGCTTTCCGACTTCCAGATAAGCGTTCCCGAACTGGGAACGTTGAAGGCGCGCGACCGGCCGGCGGTGATTTTGACCTCGAATCGCGCGCGCGAACTGTCGGAAGCGCTGCGCCGCCGGTGTTTGCATCTGTTCATCGACTTTCCGGGGACGGAGCAGGAGCGAAAAATTATCGAGCTCAAAGTGCCCGAGCTCGACGCGAAGCTGGCGGCCGAGGCGGCGCGTTTTGTCGGCGCGATCCGCAAGCTCGGACTGCGCAAGCCTCCGTCGATTGCGGAGACTCTCGACTGGGCGCGCGCGCTCGTGCGCCTGGGCGTGCGGGAACTCGACACCGACGCGGTGCGCACGGCGCTGGGCGTGCTGCTCAAGCACGAGGACGATCGCGCCAAGGTGGAATCGAAAGCCTCGGCGCTCGCGCCGCGCCGGCGATGAATCCGCGGCGTATTTAGATGGCCCGGCTTCGCGATCAGCTCGTTAACTTCATCGCCGCGCTGCGAGAGGCCGGCGTCAGAATTTCGGTTGCGGAATCGATGGACGCGATGAACGCGGTGGCGGCCGCCGGACTCGAGCGCGCGTGGATGCACGAGGCGCTGGCGGCGGCGCTAATCAAGGATGAGGCCGACCGCGCGATCTTCGACGAATCGTTCAACCGTTTTTTCGCAGCGCCTCGGGCCGACCGGGGAGAGCATCCCGATCAACGGGGCGCCCAGGTGTCGGCGGCCGCGGGCCGCGGACGGCCCGGCGAAGATCCATTTTCGTTGCCTCGCGAC
>JBAWCX010000141.1:0-4765 GCA_049590495.1 Binatus sp. (SeqCode) | reverse complement strand
GTGGATATCATGCTTACTCACAATTTTTGATTTCGGTTTGGGTCGCGAGAATATCTCTCGAATCGTGTGCCTCGCCGAGAGAAAAGCCGAGGGCGCAGATCTTTGCGGACACTGCTATTCGTTCAGCTCGTCGAGCAGGGCCTTGGCGTCTTTCAGGTCCGGGGTATCGAAGCCCTCTGTGAACCAGTTGTAGATTTCGGCGAGCATCGTGCGCGCTTCGTCGCGCTTGCCTTGGTGATCGAGTAGGCGTGCAAGGCTCGTCGTGGCGCGCAGTTCTGACGATTTCGCTCGCTGGCCTCGCGCAATGTCGATCGCGAGTCGAAAACACTCGGCCGCGTCGGCCTCAGCTCCATCATGATTGGCGTTCAGAAGAACCTCGCCTTTGGCGCGATAGACCTCCGAATTGAAGATCACAAACTCTGAGCGAGCCGATAAACCGAGGACATTGTCCAGCGCCACCATAGCGGCATCGAATTCACCAGCGCGAGCGAGTCCCTGCGCTATGAGCGCAGCATGGAATGGCCTGAACAGTGGACCCTCCTCCTCGCGGTCGCCTTCTGCGATGAGCCGCGCTCCTTCTGCGAATCGGCCTTCCTGGATCGCAAGCCATCCCCGTAAGACTTTCTCTCGTGGATTATCTCTTCTGCTGATGCCCCGTTTCTGCATCTCGACCTGAGCGAGGCGTGAACGGACCGGTCCGGGTAGGCCGCAATACACAAACACATCCGTGCCATAGAGCAGTGCCCTGATGCGTTCAAAAGGATTGGCCCAGTCGTTCAGACCCGCGATGATTTCATCGCTTTGTCGAAGCGCCTCTTCGGGAAAGCCCAGGAACCAGGACGCGCGCGAGCGAAGCATGCCCATGAGCTGGCGTGTGCCTTCGAGGCGGGCAGAGACTCGCGGGACTCGGTGCGATGCCGCGATCCCGCGCTCCGCACACTCGCGCACGCGCGTGAAATCTCCCTCGAATAGCAACAGATGCGCGAGGGCGGCGTTGCCGACTGCGCACTGGGTCGGATCGTGCGTTCTCTCCGATATCTGCAACATCTCTTCGGCCAGCTCGTGCGCTTTGCCCAGCTGCCCCCGGTTTAGCTCCTGCAATCTCAGGGAGTCGAGCGCTTCCACCATCGCATCGGTCGAGTCGAGCTTGCGTGCCAGTTCGAGAACTCGCCGGAACGTGCCGCCGAACTCGTGGGAGCGCCAGTCTCGTAACCAGTGCAATGCGCGCCCGAGCGCAAGTTGCGACGCGAGTTCCTCGCGGTCGCGGGACTCATCAGCAGGGACCGACCCGAGCAGCGCCAGGCCTTGGGTTAGCCGTGCTTCGGCCTCCGGGTAAGCGGCCCGCCCCAGTGCCTGCTCGCCAGCGCGCCGCAGGTAGTGCGCGCCCATGCGCGCGTCCGCGGCCTGCACATAATGATGCGCGAGCTCAGCGATGTGGTCGTCGAGGCTGCCGGCAAATGTGGATCCCGACCCAGCGGCACAGGTTCGCTCGATCGCTTCGGCCACCTCGAGATGGAGCCTCTGGCGCCGCACTGCCGACAGGCTGGAGAGGACAGCCTGTCGGATAAGCTCGTGGGAGAACATAAACCGGACCTTGGAACTCTCTGCGACCGGGAAAACCAGCCCGGCTTTTTCAGCTTCCTCGACTTGCTCCAGAATCGAATCCGCATCCGCTCCGTTCGACGCCTGAAGAATTTCAAAACTGAAGAAGCGTCCGCTCACCGCGGCCGTCGCGAGCACTTTCTGGGTGAGGTCGTTGAGCCGCGCCAGGCGCCGCGCCACCACCAGCTTCACGCTCGGCGGCGCGTCCAGCTCTCCAATCTCGAGCGCGGAGCGAAACTGTCCGGCCGAATCGTACAGCCGATTCTCCTCCTCGAGATGGCGGAACAATTCCTCGACGAAAAAAGGATTGCCTTCAGTCTCCGCGAAAATCTCGGCGACCACGGCGGCCGGCGCCGATTTCCCGCTCAAGACGTTCAGCATCGCGCCGACTTCTTCGCACGGCAGGCCCGTGAGCCGCACGCGAGTCGACAGCCGCCCACGGAGCAGATCTTCCAGCGTCTTTGCCAGCTCGTGAGTGACATTGAGCTCGGCGTCGCGGTAGGTGCCTATCACCATCAGAGGCAGGTCGGAAAGCCGCTGCGTCAGATGATCGAGCAGCGACAAGGTCGAATCGTCGGCCCAGTGGAGGTCTTCGAGGATCATCAACGTGGGTCGTTGTGAAGCGATTCGGGCAACAAAGTCGAAAAAGCAATTGAACAAGTGGCGTCGCGCCTGGGCCGGCGGCAAATCGAGCGGCGGCGGAAGTTCGGGCAGGATGTTCTTGAGTTTGGGGATCAAGCGCGCCAACTCCGACGCCTGCTCCCCCAAGGCAACGCGAAGAGTGTCCGCATTCGACGCGCGATCGACGAAGTTCTCCAGGATCTCCACGAACGGCAGATAGGCGACGGCTTCGTCGTGCTCGGAGCAATGTCCGACCATAATCGCCATCCGCCGTACGTCAGCCGCGGCCGCAACCTCGTCCGCCATCCGCGTCTTGCCGACGCCCGGTTCGCCTGAAATCAGGACCAGGCGACCGCGCCTCGCAGCCGCATCGTCGAGTCCGCTCAGCAACGATGTTAGCTCGCGCTCGCGTCCGACCATCACACCTGGCTGCCGCGCGTGAAATTGCTCATCTCTAGTTGTCTTCGGCCCGCGAAGCTCTGCGATGAATCGATAGCCCCGGGCCGGCACCGTAACGACGAAGCGCGGGGCGTCGGGTTCGTCGCTCAACGCCCGCCGGACTTTTCGTACCGCGGTGTTGATGCTGTTCTCGATGTCGACGAAGACGCCCTTGCCCCAGACGCGCTCGAGAATTTCCTCGCGCGTAACGAGCTGTCCGCGGCGCTCGACCAGCAGGCATAGCAGCTCGAGCGGAATCCGTTGGAGCGGAACGACGACATCACCCCGGCGCAGCTCATAGGCGCCGCGGTTCAGTACAAAATCCTCAAACTGGACGAGATCTTCGGGCATTGATTCCGGTCGCCGATTCTACTCGCGTCGTGGGCAAGCGCATAGCCGCAAAGTGACAGCGAGTTCAGCGAGAGTTCAGGAGGAGTTCAGCCACGGTCCATTGGCAAGCGACTCAGCATGCCTGAACATGGGCGGCGAAAGCGAATGATTCGCTTCAAAAAGGGAGGAACGAGTAATGAAAAAGGCAGTAACACTGATTCTGCTGGCTGGGTGGGTGATCCTGGCCGGCGCAACATTTTCAGCGGCACCCGCGCTCGCCGACAACCCGGCGATCGTGACCAGGAACGGTCCGGTCAAGGGAGTCAGCATCTTCGGGGTCGAGGGCTACCTGGGCATCCCGTATGCGGTCCCTCCGGTCGGCCATCTGCGCTGGAT
Organism: Binatus sp. (SeqCode); assembly: GCA_049590495.1. Classification (GTDB taxonomy): domain Bacteria; phylum Desulfobacterota; class Binatia; order Binatales; family Binataceae; genus Binatus. Next base: position 1,378 of record JBAWCX010000141.1, on the reverse strand, counting down.
GCCGCCGTTTCCGTCGGGCAGATTCCGGGGAGGAGTTTTTCATGCGAACAAGTTTGGGAATTTTTGCACGCAGCGGAACAGCCTGGCGCCCCAAGCCGAAGACTGCCTGACGCTCAACGTGTTCACCCCCAATATCAAGAAGAACTCGGACAATAAAAAACCGGTGCCCGTGATGGTCTGGATTCACGGCGGCGCATTGGTGGGCAACGGTTCGTCGCTCTATGACCCTTCGCCGATGGTGCTGGCTGGCAACGTGATCGTGGTGACGATCAACTACCGCCTCGGCCTGCTTGGATTTTTCGCGCATCAGGCGATCGACGCGGAAAACCATACCAACGGCAACTATGGACTCATGGACCAGCAGCTCGCGCTCAAGTGGGTCAACGATAACATCGCGGCGTTCGGCGGCGATCCCAGCCGCATAACGATCTTCGGCGAATCTGCCGGAGGACAGAGCGTGTACGCGAATCTCGCTTCGCCTACAGCCGCGGGTCTGTTCGAAGGCGCGATTGCGGAAAGCGGCGCGTACTCGGAGTTCCAGCCCTACTTCAATTTCATCGTTTCGCTTTCCGATGGAGAGACGGTCGGCGTCCCGGGATCTACTCCGTCGGGAGATTCTGTGGCGACGGCGCTCGGATGCCCGGGCACAACAGCCGCAACCGCGGCATGCTTGAGGGGAGTGTCTGCAAATGCGGTGGTCGCGCTGAATCCCGCTACTGTGTATCCATTTGTCGACGGCACAATACTCACGCAAACGCCTTCCGAGGCATTCGCCAGCGGTGAATTCAATCAGGTTCCGGTCATCTCGGGCGGCAACCACGATGAATGGCGGTTTTTCGTCGCCAGTCAGTACGACTTCACAGGACACCCGCTCGTTACAACTGCCGACTATGACAAAGCGGTGCTCGCGTTGTGGGGTACACCCCTGAACCTTTTTGTCGAAGGTTTGTATCCGCTCAGCAACTATGGTGGGAGTCCGGGCATCGCGCTGGGAGCTTCCGGCACCGATGGAATCTTCGCCTGTCCGGAACGCAACTCGGTAGGATCGCTTTCCCAGTTCGTGACGACTTATGCGTACGAGTTCAACGACGAGAATGCGCCCCCAGCGCAATCTTTGTTTGGTGGGTTTTTAACCTTTCCGTTGGGCGCCTACCATACTGCAGAGCTTCAATACCTTTTTAATGGCGACTTCTTCGGACTGCCGGAGGCACCACTTGCACCCGACCAAGAGAAGCTGTCCGCCGCGATGATTGGCTATTGGACTCAATTCGCCGCGACCGGTGATCCCAACTCAGCGGGTGAGCCGGCTTGGCCAACGTACACTTCGGGCACCGATGAATTCCAATCGCTGGTGCCTCCTACGCCGGTCACCGAACCG
>JBAWCX010000140.1:0-2276 GCA_049590495.1 Binatus sp. (SeqCode) | reverse complement strand
AAACTACCCCTAGAGGGGCGCTTCCCCGAAACCACAACCGGTGGTATGAAATCGCCGTTTTCGCCTGAACTAGCGAAACCAGAATCGCGTCAATTTCAGTCCTATCGCCTCGGGAACGCACCCAATTGACCCGTCGGCAGCAGCCATCGGCCGCTTCTGCTAGAATCGCCGCCGTGAAATCGCTCGACGACTACCTCCCGCGCCCCGGCCTCTCCATCCCCATCGTCACGATTCTCGACGCTCGCGGCCGCCTCCTCGAAGACCAGCAGCGCGCCGTCGTTCGCTTCGCGTTGCAGGACGGGGCCGGCGCCGACATCATCTTCGCGGCAGGCACCACCGGCGAATGGGATCGCATCGACAACTCGCGCCGCCAGGCGGTCGCGCGAATCGCCATCGACGAATGCCGCCGCGCCCGCGCTTCGGCCGCCAAGAAAATCGAAGCATGGGCCGGTATCACCGCTCATACCCGCAGCGACACGCTTGACAATCTGACCCATGCACTCCAGGCCGGCGCCGACGCGGCGGTCGTCGCGCCGCTCTCGATCAAGGACGTCAAGCATCCCGCCGAATTTGTCGAGCACGACATCGGCGCCGTGTTCGACCGCGCGGGCAGGATGCTTCCGCTGTTTCTTTACGACAACGCCGACATCGCCGCGCCCGGCAAGTCGCCTCACCTGCACACGAGCGACGTCAAGGCGATGGCGCGGCTGCCGTACGTGCGCGGAATAAAAGTCACCGCCAGCAAAACCGTGATCGGCAACTACTCGCGCGCCGCGTCGCACTTCAAAGCCGGTCACGAGTTCGCCATGTACGCCGGCAACGCTTACCTGATTTTCGATTTGTTCGCGCCGCCCGAGAGCGTCGGCGATCGCATGCGCCACTACTGGAACCGCTACCTGACTCAGCGCACGCGCCCCTACGGCGTCGTCGCGGGACCCGCCAATGCGATGCCGCGCGAATGGCAACGCGCGTGGCAGGTCTGTCGCTCCGGCGACATCGAGCTGATGCGGCTGTACGCCGACGCGATCGAGGAATTTCGCGTCGCATGCACCTTCAAGCGCGGCGCCAAGTCCTATCGCCCTGTCATCGCAACTCTGAAAGCGTCGCTGAAAGAGCTGGGCGTCATCGACAGCGACGCCGTCGGCGCGGGCACGCCGCCGCTCAGCGACCTCGAACGCCGCGATTTCTCCGCGCGATTCGCCGCACTGCGTGAGCGCACCACCGAGACGCTTGAGCGCGGATGGGTGAGCGAATACGATTCGCCCGCCGGCCATGCGCCGGTCACGAAGCGAAAATCTGCGGGGCGCAATGGCTGAAGAGAAACTCGACGTCATCGGATGCGGCAGCATGGTCGTCGACCTGTTTTACCGCACCCCGCGAATCATCCGCGCCGACGAAAAAATTCTGCTCCGCGCGCACACCGCCAGCGCCGCCATCGAGCGCACGCAGGTCGGCGGCCTGGTCCTGAATCATCTCGGATGGGGCCGGATTCTCGGCTTGAAAACCGGCATCTTCGGCAAGATGGGCGACGATCGCAACGGCGAGTTCCTGCGCGACGGCATGGATCGCCTCGGCATCCGCCATCACCTGACCTTCGACGGCACCGCCAGCGCGTTTGCGACCATCTTCGTCGACGCCGCCGGCGACCGCGCTATCTACATGGCGCGCGGCGCGACCGGCGAGCTCACTCCCGCCGAGGTCCGCAGCCGCCACGGCGCGTTCATCCGCCGCGCCAATCTCGTTTCGACCGAGATTTCGCAGCTCCCGCTCCGCACGGTGCTCGCGATTCTGCTCTTCGCGCGCACCCATTCGATTCCCACGATTCTCGACGTCGACGTGCCGCCCTCCGACACCGTCGGCTCACTCGGCACGCGCGCCGAACTCGAGCGCGCACTGAAACTCGCGACCTGGCTCAAGCCCTCGAAAGCCGCCGCCCGCGAAATCGCCAACGGCAACGGCCGCGACACGCTGAAGATCGCCGAAGCGATTCGCAGTCGCTACGGAAATCGCGCCGTGATCATCACCGAAGGCGACAAGGGATGCTCAATCGCCGCGCGCGACGCTTCCGTCCGCGTGCCCGCCTTCAAGGTCAAGCAGATCGATTCCACCGGCGCCGGCGACGCCTTCCTGGCGGGAATCTTCGCCGGGCTTCGCCTCGGCCTGCCATGGGACAAAGTCGGACGGCTCGCCAACGCAGCCGGCGCGGTCGCTGTGACGCGCCTCGGCGCGTTTCCGTCGGGATTCGAAGTGCGCGAGGAAATTCTCGACGTCTATGG
>JBAWCX010000139.1:0-8113 GCA_049590495.1 Binatus sp. (SeqCode) | reverse complement strand
ACGATCATTCGGGCGCGCTGCGCGACATGGTGCAGAACCACATCCTGCAAGTGCTGTGCATGCTGACGATGGAGGCGCCTGTGTCGCTCGACTCGTCGGCGATTCGCGACGCGAAGCTCAACGTGTTGCGCACGCTGCGTCCGATCAAGCCGATGGATGCGCGCGCGAACACGGTGCGGGCGCGCTACGCGGCGGGCGCCGACGCGGACGGCAAGCCGGTGCCGGCCTACATGGACGAACAGGGGATCGCGGACAACTCGCGGATCGAGACGTATGTCGCGCTGAAGGCGTACATCGACAACTGGCGATGGTCGGGGGTGCCGTTTTTCATTCGCACCGGCAAGCGGATGAAGGCGCGCGCGAGTTCGATCTACGTGCAGTTCAAGGACGTGCCGCAAATTCTGTTCAATCGCGATTCGAAGATCCCCGCCAACGGGCTGACGATTCGCATTCAGCCCGACGAGGGCTTTTCGTTCGACGTGATGACCAAGCGGCCGGGGCTGGACCTGGTGCTGCAACCGGTGCGGATGAATCTCAGCTACAACGCCGCGTTCGGCGCCGGCGCCTCGCCCGAGGGATACGAACGGCTGCTGCTCGACGTGATGGACGGCGACCACACCTTATTCATCAGCGCGCAGTTCGTCGAGAAGTCGTGGGAGTTCGTGCAGGGAATCCTGGACTCGTGGAGCGACGGCGCGCGCGTGCCGCTCGTGGAGTATTCAGCCGGAAGCTGGGGCCCGAAAGAAGCCGACGCGCTGATTGGCGCGGTCGAACGAGTATGGCATGAGCCGTAGAGGATGAATTCAATGGCGACTGACGCTTGCTGTAACGCTGAAAATGCCGCGGCCGAAACTCCGCTGGCGTGCGACCTGGGCGCGATCTCTACGAGCGATCGCCCGCGCTACAACGAGTTGCGCCGGATGCTCGCGGCGGCGGTCACCGGCAAGCGCGACCTGCCCAACGGCATCGCGGTTCAAATCTCGACCGAGCGCATCGCGCTCGCGCAGCTCGCGGAATGGATCTCCTTCGAGCGCAAGTGCTGCCCGTTTTTCGAATTCAGAATCGACGTCGCACGCGCGTCCGGCCCGGTGTGGGTGAGCCTGACAGGCCGCGCCGGCGTCAAGGAATTCCTGTCGCAAGCTTTCTCGCAGTAACGGCGAGAACTATGCTCGCTTGCATCTTGAGCCGCAGAACCCTCACCTACCGGCCGCGATGCGGCCGGCCGCCTCTCCCGTAAAACGAACGGGCGAGGTAAGAGTCGGACGCAGCACAACTTCCTCCCCCAACCACTTCTAACAGGGACGAAGTCCCGCATCCTGTCCTGGTACTGGGTGCAGGGGTCACCCCTGCCGAAGGAAGCGTGAAACCCACCGCGGGTTTCACTAAAAATTAAGTTCCTTCCTCCGCTCCCGCGGCGCTTCCCATCTGCTGGCATAGCTGGGCGTCCTCGGCTAACATCTCTCGCCGCACACACGGCGAAATCGCAATTTCACGCGGACCGGAGAGCTAATTGGCCGACAACAACAAGGTCGTAATTATCGGCGCCAACGGCACCATGGGCGCGGGCGCGGGATGCGTCTTCGCCGGCGCCGGGTACAACGTCACGATGCTGGCGCGGTCGGCCGCCAAAGCGGCCGAAGGCTTGACCGATGCGCAGAACGACGCGCGCGCGGAAGCAATCGCGGAGCGAATCTCGCTCGGCGCGTACGACACCGATCTCGACCGCGCAGTTGGCGAGGCCGCGATAGTCTTCGAGTCGCTCGCCGAAGATCTGCCGCTCAAAAAACAATTCTTCGAGCTTGTCGACAAGAGCCGGCGGCCCGACGCGATTATCGCTACGGGCTCTTCGGGACTGTCGATTGCGCAGATGGCGCGCGGACGCAGCGATTCGTTTCGCCGCAATTTCCTCGGCGTCCACCTCTTCAATCCGCCGCACGTGATAGTGGGCACCGAAGTCATTCCGGGACCTGATACCGATCCTGCCGTCGTGAAGAACGTGGTGGCGATGCTGACGAAACGGCTCGGCCGCAAGGTGATCGTCACCAAAGACATGCCCGCATTCGTCGGCAACCGGGTCGGCTTCAAGGTCCTGAACGAAACCGCGCAACTGGCGGCCGAGCACGGCGTCGCGTTTGTCGATTATCTGATCGGACCGCATACCGGGCGCGCGATGGCGCCGCTGGCGACCGTCGATCTGGTTGGATGGGACGTGCACAAGGCGATCGTCGACAACGTCCATGCGAATTGTGAGGACGAGGCGCACGAATCCTTCGCGATGCCCGCGTACATGAATGCGGCGCTCGCCAACGGATGCCTCGGTGACAAGACGCCCGAGAGCGGCGGCTTCTACCGTCGCGCGGGCAAGGAAGTTTTCGTGCTCGATCCGAAAACCGGCGGCCACGAGAAGCTCCAGAAGCCCGCGCCGATCGAATTCGTCGAGAAGATGAAACAGTTGCATCGCGTGGGCCGCTACGCCGAAGCGCTGAAGGTCCTTGCCGACGCGAAGGGCGCGGATGCCGACCTTTGCCGCCGCGTCGTGCTCGGTTACGTCAGCTACGCGCTCAACCGCGTCGGCGAAGTGGCGGCGAGTGCGGCCGACGTGGACACCATCATGTCGTACGGCTTCAACTGGGCGCCGCCGACGGCAATCGTCGATTTGCTCGGCGCGAAAAACACCGTGGCGATGCTGCAAAAGTTGAAGCTGACGGTGCCCGCGACCGTCGAGCAAGCCGCGTCGCGCGATGCAAAAATGTTTGCGGGCGGCGTACTCGAATATGGCCGCACCTTTGTTGGGTGATTACATTCTTTGTTGGATGATTAAGTTCTGGTATGATTACGCTAGTAATCAATAGGAGCGCGCGATGACGAAACCAGCGCCGGTGTACGTATTGGGCGGAGCGCAAACCGACTTTGCCCGCAATTGGTCGAAAGAAGGCAAGCATTTCGTCGCGATGATGCGCGAGGCGACTTTGGGCGCGCTCGAAGCGACCAAAATCGAGCCGCGCGAAGTTGAAACCGCTCACGTCGGCAACTTCGCCGCCGAGCTGTACGCCAAGCAAGGACATATCGGCGCATTCTTCGTCGAGATCGATCCTACTTTTTCAGGGCTGCCGACCAGCCGCCATGAGGCGGCGTGTGCGTCGGGCTCGATCGCGCTGATCGCGGCGTCGGCGGAGATCGAAGCCGCGCGCTACGACCTGGCATGCGTGGTCGGTGTCGAACAGATGAAGACCGTCGATTCCACCACCGGTGGCGATTACCTGGGCACCGCGGCGTGGTACGAGCGCGAGGCCAAGGGAATCGAGTTTCCGTTTCCGAAACTTTTCGGCCGCCTCGGCGACGAGTACGACAAGCGCTACGGCCTCAAGGACGAACATCTTGCGCACATTTCGGCGGTGAATTATTCCAACGCCAAGCGCAATCCCAACGCGCAGACTCGCAACTGGTTCATGAGCGAGAGCCATGCGCAGCACGAAAGCAAATTCAACCAGGTCATCGGCGGCCGCATCAAAGTGAGCGATTGCTCGCAGGTGACCGACGGCTCGGTCGCGATTTTCCTTGCGTCCGAAAAATTCGCGACCGCATGGGCCAAGCGCAACGGCAAGCAGCTCGCCGACATCCCGCGCATCCTCGGATGGGGCCATCACACGGCGCCGCTCGAATTCGACACCAAGGTGGCAGAGAGCCGCGACAACGCTTACGTGCTGCCGCATACGCGGCAGGCGATTCTCGACGCGTTCAAGCGCGCGGGCATCGCAGGCGTCAGCGAGCTGTCGGGAATCGAGACTCACGACTGCTTCACCACCTCCGAGTACATGGCGATCGATCATTTCGGAATCACCAAGCCCGGCGAATCGTGGAAGGCGGTCGAGGAAGGCGTGATCGAGCTCGGCGGCAAGCTGCCGATCAATCCGAGCGGCGGGCTGATCGGCGCGGGCCATCCGGTCGGCGCGACGGGAGTGCGCCAGATGCTCGACTGCCATCGGCAGATAACGCATAGCGCAGGCGACTACCAGGTCGAGAATGCGAAAAAATTTGCGATGCTGAATATCGGCGGCAGCGGCACCACCAGCTGCGTGTTCATAGTCGGCAAGTAAGCACCCCGTGTCATCCTGACGACCCGAGCAACGCGAGGGGAGGAAGGACCTCGGACAGCTTCGCGACAGCGAAGCCGGTACAGGTTTAGAAATCGCGAAGCGGTCCTTTTTTCCCGATTGGCTCGCGCGCACGCGCGCGGCACAATCGGCAAATGCCCAGGAAAACTCCGTTCACCCTCGTCGACGTCTTCACGTCGCGGCCTTTCGGCGGCAACCAGCTCGCCGTCTTCACCGACGCGGCCGCGCTCAGCGCGCCCGAAATGCAGGAGCTGGCGCATGAGATGAACTTCAGCGAATCGACGTTCGTAATGCCGCCCGAATCTTCGGGCGCGCGCCCCGTCAGGATCTTCACGCCGACCGTGGAAGTTCCGATGGCCGGGCATCCCACCGTCGGCACGACGTGGGTGCTCGCGAGCCGCGGCGAGATCGCCCTCAAATCGGCAAAGGTCGATGCGACGTTGCAACTTGGAATCGGGCCGGTTACGGTGACGGTCGAGAGCACCGGCGGCAAGCCGGACTTTGTCTGGATGGCGCATCGCGAGGCGGAATTCGGCGCAAAGCGTACCGACGTCGAGCGGTTCGCGGACGCGATAGGAATCGATACGGCGGACATCCGCGGCGATCTGCCGATCCAAATCGTCTCGACCGGCTTTCCGTTCGTCTTTGTCCCGCTTCGCACTGTCGAAGCGCTCGGAAGATGCTATCCCAACAAGGTCGCGATCGCGGCGCTGTTCAAGACGGGTCCGCGAGAACAGCCGCCTCTCATATATATGTTTGTCGCGCAACCGTCGGGCGAATTCTCCGTTCGGTCGCGGATGTTCGCGCCGTTCAACGGAATTGCGGAAGACCCCGCGACCGGAAGCGCCGCGGCTCCATTCGGCGCATATGCCGCGACCTATGGATTAATCAATCCGACGCCTAGGACCGAATTCCTCATCCAGCAAGGCGTAGAGATGGGACGGCCGAGCGAGATTCGCGTCGAGGTCGCGCGCAAGGACAGCGGCGCGTTCGCGATCCGAATCGGCGGGCGATGCGCGATCGTCGGCGAAGGTGCAATGTTCCTCTAGCGCGCGGGCGCGGCTATTGTCGTGAGCATGGACGAAAGCAAAATCCCGTCGGTAGGCGATCGCGCTCCCGAGTTCGCACTCGTCGACTCGACCGGCATCGTTCGCCGTCTCGACGACCTGATCGCCGGCGGAGCGTGCGTCGTCGTTTTCTACCGCGGCCACTGGTGACCATTCTGTCTCCGCCAGTTGGCGGACTACTCGCAGCATCTCGAGGCTTTTCGCAAAGCCGGCGCCGAGCTCGTCGCGATCTCCGTGGACGACGCCGCTCGCGCGGAGCCGGTTCGCCAGGAGCTCGGCATCAAATTTCCGCTGCTGTGCGACACGCGGCGCGAGGTCGTCAACGCATACGGCCTGCTCAACACCGGAGAGAAAGGCGGAATCGCGTTTCCAGCCTCATTCGTGATCGATCGCGGTCGCGTAGTGCGGTTCCGCGCGCTGGAACAGGTCGCGTCGCGCATCAGCGTCGATCAATTGCTCGAACTGGTGCGCGCAATCGGGCGTGGCACCGAACCGCAAACCAAACCGCGTAAGCGCGGCGTCTTCCCCGGACTGATGTTCGTTCGCGCGACCATGAACGCGCTACGGCGCGGCGTTCGCGTCCCTATTAAGTAACTTCACATCGCGGCGCGGTGGGCCTATGATTCTGCGCGCGGAGTCAGCATGAATCGTCGAAGTCCTGTTGCGTTATTGTTTCTCTTTGCCGCCGCGCTTAGCGCGTGCGCCGGCGGTGGTGCGACCCAAACGCCGCCGGCGTTCGTCACCAATCCGCAAGGTAACCGCGTCGAAGCGCTCGCGATGACCTCGCCGCGCGCCAACGCGGCCGCGATTCGGCTGCGCGACGGACGCATCCTGATTTGCGGCGGCACGGCAACCGGAGAAGTCGGCGGCGTGGTCTCGAGCGCCGAGCTATACGATCCCGCCGCGCGCACCTTCACGCCGACCGGGGCGATGACCGTCCGGCGGGCCGGCCAAACGATCACGATCCTCCGCGACGGTCGCGTCGTGCTCACGGGCGGCGTCCAAAACGCTGGCTTCCGTTCGCAGCTCGCCAGCGCTGAGATTTACGATCCGGCCACCGGTACCTTCAGCGCGACCGGCTCGATGTCGACGCCGCGCGAAGGCCACACTGCGACGATTCTTCGCGATGGGCGCGTGCTGATAGTCGGGGGCAGCAGCAACGGCGTGCAGACGTTGGGCTCTGCCGAGATTTACGATCCTTCGAGCGGCACTTTCAGCCCCACCGGCCATTTGAATCAGCCGCGCGTCGCGCACGTCGCCGCTCTTCTCGGAACGGGCAAAGTGCTGATCGCCGGCGGCGGACGCGGCGGCATGCCGGGCGGCTATATCTCCTACGACACCGCGGAAATGTACGATCCCGCCACGCGCAGCTTCACCGCGATGCGCGCGCACATGAAGAGCGATCGCGTCGGCGCTGCCGCGGTCAAGCTGAACGACGGACGCGTGCTGATCGTCGGCGGCAAGAGCGGCAGGGTCGTGATGTCGCGGCACCCAAATCTCGCTTCGCTGACGCCGCTCAACACCGCGGAGATTTTCGATCCCGAGTCCGGCACATTTATCAAAACCGGCGACATGAGCGCGCCGCATTACCTCGCGACCGCTACGATCCTCGACAGTGGCAATGTGCTCGTCGTCGGCGGATGGACCATTAAGGGGCCGGTAGTAGTCGGGATGCGCGACGCGGAAGTCTATCAGCCCGAAACCAACCGGTTTTCGCGCGTGGGCGAAACCAATGTCGCACGCCTGACCAACACCGCGACACTGATGAACGACGGCGAGGTACTGATCGCCGGCGGCATCGCCGACAAAGCGCTGGTAACTGCCGCGGTCGAATTCTATTCTCCAAAGCAGCATCGCTTTCTGATGCTTCCAGAATCCAGCGCCGCCGCCCCTGGACTGGCACCCCTACAACAATAAATCATGGCTCGCGACAAATATTGGATATATCGGGAACCGGCCGAAAAAGACTACACACAACTCATCGAGCTTTGTGCAAAGCGATGCCCCAAATGCACATTTGTCATGGAGTACCCGCAGCAATTTGGAAAAAATTGCCATCAGTTCTTGGCGAGTCAAAAAGAGCACCTTATAGAGGTCGCTGATCAGATGGAGTGGCCCGGCACAAGGCTAATGGGTCATTCCGCCCGTGTGCATTGGTATCGTGTGACCCCTAAGTTGATTGCTACACTGAAAGCGAAGGTAAGAGGTCTTTACGAGTGGGTGCTCCCTGATTTACCCGAGGATCTAGGCTTCTATTGGCCGGACGGTAGCCCGCTATTGGGAACGAGTTCACATGAACAGTTCGCCTTTGTAAATCTGAGCGAGCAGGAGTTCGACGAGTTCAGCGAGGAAGTCCCGGACTTGCGCTTGAACAAGCTCCGGCCTCCAAGGGTGGATTGGTAGATTTTCAACCAAACCAAGTCAATCACCTGAAGCTTACCGGCCTTCACCGCCACAAAGGCTGCGCCGGCCCAGCAATGAACGACCCGTCAGAAAATTCACTGCCCGCGTTTGAGCTGCGCGACGCGCGCGGTACCGTCCGCTCGTTTCCATCTGCCCGGGCCGCCCTGCTCTGCTTCGTCAAGGAAGATTGCCCGACCTGCGGAATGACGATGCCGCTGATCGAGGCCGCCCATCGCGCCTTCGGTGCGTCCGTCGACGTGTGGGCTGTGGGCCAGGACTGCGATGGCAACGCTAAACTCGTCGAGCGATACGCGCTGACGGTTCCGATGCTCGACGATTCCGCGCTCGGCGTTTCTTTTGTGTACGACCTCGACACGGTTCCGACGATCATCCTCGCGGACGCAAACGGCCACGAGCGGCGCCGCTTCATCGGCTTCGGCCGCAACGACTGGCGCGAGATGTTCGCCGAGTTGTCGCGACTGTCGGGCCGCCCGTCACCGGTAGTCGATTGGAATTCATATCCGGAGT
>JBAWCX010000138.1:0-4728 GCA_049590495.1 Binatus sp. (SeqCode) | reverse complement strand
GGTTCAGCTGCCTCAGGACAGTTCGGCGCTGTGGGTCAGCAGATGATCGGCGAGGGGATGAATCGCCCACCGACGATCGAAATCCGGCCCGGCTACCAGTTTAACGTGATGGTCACAGAGGACCTCGTGTTCCCGGCGACTTACAAAGGCTGAACGTACACAAATCGTACACGGAGCGTATGCGCGATTGTGCACGAAACGTACACAAAACCGATTCAAGGAGGACGGGCGATGGGAGTGCTGAAACGCAAGGAAGAACCGAGCGAGACGATCACGTTGCGCGTCCCGGCTTCGGTGAAGGCGGAGATCGATCGGCTGCGCGAGCGCACCAATGAGGCGGGCTTCGATCTGAACGCCACAATCTGCGAGTCGATCATCCGCCTGACGCGGCAGATGCGCGACGAGATGGATGGGTTGGAGGGGAAGACCTCGGGGAGAGACCGTTCCCGAAAGCCTGCAACAGCGAACGGACTGGCACATTCAGATCGGAAGCTGCCCGCCAGCGCTGCTGATGGTCAGGGCGGAGTGTAAGGCGATGTGCGTCAGGGTTCGGGATGGAGTGGGATCTATGATCGGACTGTTGAGATCTGGTGCGGGCGGACGGAGGGCTCTGAGTGGTGCGTTCGGAGTGGTGAAGGAGTGGGGTAAAGGGCGTTCGTTCGTAGAGCAAGATAAAGCATCTGCGGTGCAGTGCCGCAGATCCTCCGTTTTCTCCAACATTCTCACGCCCTTTCCCCCACTTGAGAGCATCCTGGTCGGCCAACTGTACAGTGCGGCGAAAATCGCCTTGGAGCGGGTCAGTTCAAGGCTGCATTTCGAGTGTTTTCGGCAAGCGCGCAGACCCGTCTTGGCGATGCTCGGACCAGTGATCGCGGTAGCCTTGTTGGTCGCTCTAGGAAGTGTTTTTGGTCTGCGCATTTCACTCACCGACAGCGCCGCACCAGCAGGGATTTACAGGCTCGTAGGCGGACTATCCATCAAACACGGCGAGCTCGTTGGTGCCTGCTTGCCAGCATCGATCGCACAGGAAGGAATCGCTCGCGGTTACCTTCAGCAAGGCGACTGCCCGAGCGGAGCCGAGCCGGTCGCGAAGATTGTTGGAGCCCTTCCCGGCGACCTTGTGGAAGTGAAGCCCGGATGGGTTTCCGTCGACGGACAGATGTTCGCCAACAGCGCCGCCGCAGCACACGACAGCATAGGTCGACCATTGCCACATGTACCTTGGGGACGGCACCAGGTCGCTCCGGGCGAGGTCTGGCTGTTCGGCTTCCATAACGTGCGGAGTTGGGACGCGCGCTACTTCGGATCGGTTCCGCTCTCAGAAGTTCGAGCCGCACTCAAGCCGGTTCTCACTTGGTGAATCATGGCGACGAACGGACATAGCCACGAGCAGGGACTCAGAGTCCATCACCTCGCCAATCTTGGCGGCTTGGTAGCAATAGCCGGCCTTGACCGCGAGCCCCCAGACTTTCTGCTCGGAGCGTTACTCAGCGTCTCGCACGAGAGCGCAACCCTCGATGCGGCGCAGCGCGCGCGGGTTGCAGCGGCCGGTCGGGAGCGGCTCGAGGAGCGGGCGACCAGCAAGCGCGCGTGGAAGTCGTGGAGCCGCGCAAAGGAACTTCATTCGGTCACACTCAGCAGTGCGCAGGTCAGAGAAATCATCGAGGCACTGCACGAACACGCGCCAGAGAATTCGGCGCAACTCATTGCCAGCTTGAGCGCATTGCTCACGGAGTCGACGCATGATCCGGCGTAGGTTCTTCGGCCAGAAGGAGGTCGATATCAAGCTCCGTCCAGCGAAGACGGAACGTCCCCGCCCGCTGATTCCGTGGTGGGCGGTGGCCTTACGGCGAGTTCGGGTCAGGTGGGGAATCCGACGCCAATCGTGGGGCAGCCTCAGCGGAGGACAGACGTGGCGGCGGATCGCGCTGGACCCGAACGTCTACTCCCGCCGTTCCGTGGTCAAAGCGTCGTTCAAGCGCAACGACCATACCGGCGGTTGGGCCGCTCACGCCCGCTACCTGTCACGCGAACGAGCGCAGCAGGAACAGGGAAAGGGTAGGGGCTTTGATGCCGAGCATCAGGCGCTGGATATGGTCGCGCTCGTGCGCGACTGGGAGAAACACGACGAGTTGCTCTGGCGCTTCATCGTCTCACCGGAGGACGCCTCAAGGCTGGATCTCCGGGAACACGTGCGTGGCCTGATCGAACAGATGGAGCGCGATCTCGATACGAAGCTTCAGTGGGTTGCAATCGATCATCACAACACCGACGACGCCCATGTCCATCTCCTAGTGCGAGGCGTCCGGGACGATGGACGACCTCTGCAGATCGACCGCGAATACTTGAAGCTCGGCATGCGCGGGCGAAGCCAGGAGATCGCAACGAGGGAGCTTGGGCCGCGACTCGAACCCGAGGTGCTGCGCGCGCGCGAGCGCGTGATTCAAAAAGAGCAATGGACCGAAATTGACCGATCGCTGCAACGCAAGGCGAACGAGTCGGGTCTAGTAAGTTACGCGCAGTTCCAACCGCGCAGCGATACCACCCGCGTGAAAGCGGAGCAGGACGTAGCGCGACTGCAGTTCCTCGAAGGCATCGGCCTCGCCCAGCGTGTCGGTGAAGCAAGCTGGCAGCTCTCGCAAGACCACGAGCGCGATCTTCGTGAACGCCAGATCTCGAGAGACATCATCAAGAGCCGGGCGCGCAGCCGGCCGCGCGAGATCGATCGTGGACTTGATCGCGGCTTCGACAAAACGAGGGATCGCAATGGCTGAACAACGCCCGTATCGCCTCTCAGGGACAACGTCCGACACGCGTCTCAGTCAGATCAAGATTGTCGTCCTGCTCTTGCTGGGAGCGGTGTTCGTGATGGTCAACTGGATGACGACTCAACATACCGCACGACTCTTCGGCTACTCGCCGCTGCTCGGCCAGCCGTGGTGCGATTTTCCGCTCATCGGCACGCTCTATCGTCCGTGGAACTGGATGGTTTGGTGGTCGCACTGGCATTCCGACCCGACCCTCGCACCGCTCTGGGATCTGTGCGCGCGTGAGGCGGTCTATCCGATGGTTGCGCTGACCGCAATCGCCATGGGCGCGATCGCGGTCGCCCGGCATCGATGGTTCCAGAATCCATCCGACCTGCATGGATCAGCGCGCTGGGCTAACACCAGGCATCTTCGAGCGGCCGGACTCGTCGACAAACGCCGCTTTCTGCCGCGGAGGCTTCGCAGGATCGCCGAGCGCGCGAAACTTCTAAAACCTTTTGCGCGACGCGCCGGCGTTTATCTGGGTGTATGGCGACGATCGCACATCCGTGAGTGCGGTCGCACGCACATCCTCGTCTTCGCGCCCACACAGAGCGGCAAGGGCAGAGGGATCGTGATCCCCACGCTGCTGACATGGCCGCACTCTGTCATCGTTCACGACCTCAAGGGCGAGAATTGGGCTCTGACTGCCGGTGCCCGCAAGCGCCTGCGCCAGCTCTGCCTCAAGTTCGAGCCAGCCTCACCCGATTCGGGGCTGGCACGTTTCAACCCGCTTGCCGAGGTGCGGCTGCGCACGGCTTACGAGGTGCGCGACGTTCAGAACATCGTGCAACTATTGCTGGACCCCGACGGCCGCGGACTCCCGGACCACTGGTCGCGCGCCGGCTCGGAGGCGTTCGAGGCGTTCATCCTCCACCGGCTCTATGAAGGAGGCGAACCTTCGCTTGGCGGAGTCGGCAACCTGCTTTTCGATCCGGAACGGAAAGCCGACGAAACCGTCGAGCACCTGATGCGTGCCGAACATGACCCCACGGGCGCTCTCGGCTGGAAGGACGCGCACGGCAATCCGACTCGGACTCATCCGTTGGTGGCCGGAGGGATGCGCAGTCTGCTCGACATGGCGGAGAAGGAGCGGGCTTCGGTCATCTCGGAGGTGAAGGGCTTTCTGCGGCTCTACCGCGACCCGGTGATCGCGGCCAACACCGCAGTCTCGGACTTTCGCATCGACGATCTGGTCAATCACCGCCGGCCGCTTTCGCTATATATCGCGGTCACGGTCGCCGATCAGGACCGTATGAGGCCACTCATGCGGCTGGTGCTGGCCCAGATCCTGAACCGGCTGACGGAGCGACTTGAGTACCGCCATGGGCGTGCGGTCGCAGGCTACCGTCACCGGCTCCTTCTGATGATAGACGAATTCCCGACTCTCGGGCGCCTCGACATGTTCGCCAAATCTCTGTCGCTGATCGCCGGATACGGGATCAAGGCCTGCCTGATCGCCCAGGACATTACGCAAATTCGTGGCGCCTACGGCCATGACGAGACGATCACGTCGAACTGCGACACGCGCGTGGCGTTCAGACCGAACGGCATCGAGACTGCTCGGCTGCTCTCCCAGATGACGGGCGAGACCACGGTTCGCCACGTGCATCAGACGATCTCAAGTTCCGGAGTGACCGTGTCGGAGCCGGAATTTGCGCGACCATTGCTGACCCCAGATGAGGCGATGCACCTCAGTCCCCGCGACGCGTTGATCTTTGCCTCCGGACTGCCGGCGATTCGCGCGGCCAAGCTCCGGCACTACCGCGAGCGGCTTTTCAAGCGACTCACGAGGATTCCAGCGCCTTTGGTAAGCGATCGTGTCGCGAACTCAACTACCGTCGGGAAGACCGCCAGCGCAGTGACGGCATCGTCCGTATCCTGTGAGATCAAGCCGAACACAAAAAGTCTCGCCCAGGAT
>JBAWCX010000137.1:0-4165 GCA_049590495.1 Binatus sp. (SeqCode) | reverse complement strand
TTAACCGCGCGAATTCGTCAAAATGGGTAGGACCTGGACTCGGCCTGCCTTGAAAAAATGACCGGCTTGCCCAATGCGGGACCAAATAGGATCATTACATACGGACAACCGTCGATTCGGCGCAGGGCACGCATGGCGATGACCACAATACGGGGTATACAACGCAGCTCGATTTTCATGTTCGCGGTCGCGCTGGCGATCGTGATGGGCGCAGTCGCGCCGGCCGCGGCGCAGCAAGGCACTTCGGTCGCTCCTCCGGCGCTCGTCATACCGCATAACCAGGGCAAGGAAACCTCGACGCTCGAGCTGCCGTCGATGCCGGCGAAGCAGGGCGGCGACTCGATGAACATCCCGCCGCAGGTTCCGCAAGGCAGCCAGTCGCTGGAGGTGCCGACGCGCGAGCTGCGCCAGCAGCCGGGTTACGAGCAGGTCACGGTGACGGTCACCGAACCGAGCGGCACCTACGTCACCGGGCTGCAGAAAGACGACTTCAAACTCTTCATGGACGGGCAGCAGCGCCCGATCGAGTTTTTTCGCCAGGACCTGAACACTCCCGTCTCGGTCGGCATCCTGGTGGACACTTCGGGCAGCATGACGCCCAAAATTCCGCAAGCGCGCGCCGCGATCGCGGAGTTTCTGCGCGATTTGAATGACAAGGACGACGTCTTTCTGTTCGCGTTTTCCAGCCATCCGTTCCTCCTCCAGCCGTTCACGATGAATCACGATCTCGTGATGCGCCGGCTCGCCTTGCTGCACGCCTACGGGCAGACCGCTCTGTTCGACGTGATCATGGAGGGGCTGCAGATGGTGCAGCGGGGGCGCTACGACAAAAA
This sequence comes from Binatus sp. (SeqCode), assembly GCA_049590495.1. Taxonomy (GTDB): domain Bacteria; phylum Desulfobacterota; class Binatia; order Binatales; family Binataceae; genus Binatus. The sequence continues at coordinate 3,332 of JBAWCX010000137.1, read as the reverse complement.
AGCGCTGCTGGTGGTCACCGACGGAATGGACAACACCAGCGCCTCGACGGTGAATGACGTCGTCGCACAGGCGCGGCGAATGGGCGTGCTGGTGTACTCGATCGGAATCGGCGACCCCAACGGCAGCAGCGGCGGAATTGCCGTCTCGATCGGACCGTTCGTGCTGGGCGGCGACGATAGCGAACACGTCGACGCCGAGACGCTGCACACTCTCTCGACCGAAACCGGCGCCAAGACTTACATCATCCGGCAGGCCGGCGACGGCGAGGCGCTGCGTCGCGCGTGCGAGAACATCAGTCTCGAGTTGCGCGAGCAATACACGATCGGATTTCTCGCGCCCGACCCCAGCGCGGGCGGATATCGCAGCCTGAAAGTGGACGTTCCCGGCAAATCAGGCGCGGACGTTCGCGTGCGCAAGGGAGTCGAGGTCGGCGCGACCTCGGCGCCAGGCGGCCTCGCTGGCGGACCGTGATCGATCCAATCTGACCGCGCCGCGCCCCGCTCACGACCACTCACGCTTTTTTCGATTCAAACGGCGCGGTAAACGCTCGATCCGGATCTGGCAAGAGGTTCAGGAATTTCATTTCCGCGAAGTCGCCGATCAACTGGAAGCCCGAGAAGGCCGCGTTGTCCACGCGGATACGGCGGAAGTGCGCGAGTTCGAGCCGCATGAAGTGGCACAAAATGGTGCGGATGATATCGCCGTGCGAGACGAACAGGATGCGCCGGCCGCTGTTGTCGCCGATCGCACGACGCACCGCCTCGACGCCTCGCGATTGCACCTGCGCGATCGTCTCGCCGCCGGGCGTCGGCGTGTCCAGCGGATGCTCGCGATAGTTCTGGTAGTCGGGATCCTCGAGCAGGTCGTCGTACACCATCCCTTCCCATCGCCCGTATAGCACTTCCGATAGCTGCGGATCCTCGGCAACCGGGACGCCGCCAACGCCGGCCGCAATTATCTCCGCCGACTGCCGCGCGCGTGCCAGCGGACTCGTGACGATAAGCTCGGGCTGGATCAGGCGGGCGAAGGGAATCGAGGCTTCAACCTGCGCGCGCCCGTCTTCGTCGAGCTCGATCGGATTGCGGCCCATCACGCGGCCTTCGCGGTTCCACGCGGTCTCGCCATGGCGCATGAACAGCGCGATTCCTCTCATCCCGTTGCCCCCTTTAAGTTTTTCCGCGACGTAAAACGGTCCCAGCGCCATCGCAATCGCCTCGGTGATGAAAATGCCAGCCTAAAAAAATAGCGGCGGGCCAACGCTCATCGGGGCCCGCCGCAATCAAACCAGATTTTCGACTATGCTGACAGTCGCGCGCGTGTTACCGCGCCGACGCTGCCGCGCTCGCAGGTGCTGGCTGTTCCGTATGCGCGGTACCGTTGGCAGGCGCTCCCACACCGCAGAACGCTTCGTAATCGATAAGCGTGGTTTGAGTGGGATGCTCGCTACAGACGGGGCACTTCGGATCTTTGCGGATCTTCAAAACTCGCACGTAGTCCTTGTCGGACAGTGTGTCGAAGTAAACCATCTTGCCAATCAGCGGAGTCCCCGCGCCAATTATCAGCTTGATCGCCTCGAGCGCCTCGATCGATCCGATCAGTCCCGGAATCGCGCCGAGAACTCCCGCCTCCGCGCACGATGGCGCCATGTCCGGCGGCGCAGGCTCCGGATAGAGGCATCGGTAGCACGGCCCGCCCTTGGCCGGGTAGAAAACCGTGGTGTTGCCTTCGAACCGGAAAATCGCGCCGTCCACCAGCGGCTTCTTCGAGAATACGCACGCGTCGTTGATCAGATATCGAGTCGGGAAATTGTCGCCGCAGTTCACGACGACGTCGTAATCCTTGACGATGTCCATCACGTTCTCGGACGTGAGCCGCGCGTCGTGGCGAATCACCTTGACGCCCGGATTCAGCGCGTTGATCGCTTTTTGCGCGGACTCGGTCTTCGGCATCCCGACGCGATCGGTCGTATGGATGATCTGCCGCTGCAGATTCGACATATCGACCACGTCGAAATCCACCAGGCCGATCGTCCCGACTCCCGCCGCCGCGAGATACAGCGCCGACGGCGAGCCGAGCGCGCCCGCGCCCAGCAGCAGCACTTTGGCGTCGAGCAGTTTCGCCTGTCCCTTCTCGCCGACCTCGGGGATAACGAAGTGGCGCGAATAGCGGGTGACCTCCTCGGCCGTGAACGCGCGATCCGCCACCCACTTCAGGCCGCGATCCTTCCACGCGTTGAAGCCGCCCGTCATGTTGTACACGTTTTCGTAGCCGAGCTCGCGCAGCGTGCGCGCCGCCAGCAACGAGCGCGTGCCCGACGCGCATTGCAGAATCACGGGCGTTTTGTGGTCGGGGACCTTCTCCTCGATTCTGAGTTCCAGGAAACCGCGCGGAATCGCGACCGCCTGCGGAATATGCCCCTGCCGCCACTCGTCGCTCTCGCGAACGTCGACCAGCACGGTGCCGGGCTTTTCGATCATCCGGCGCGCTTCGTCGATATCGATCTGCTTAATCGTCGAGCGTGCTTCGTCGAGAATATTCTTCGAAGTTTTCGCCATATTTTTCCCGTCCGCGTCCGTCGGCGGAGCCAGTTTCAATATACAACTATAACCACGCGCGCGAGTCACGCCATGCGGCGCGGCTGCCGGCTAGCCGCCGATCATTCGATGCGATTCGACCAGCGTCCGCATGAAATTGAGCACCTGCGCCGCATGTCCGCGCGGCATCACGTCATGAAACGCGCGGCGCACGCGAAGCTCGCTGTCGAGCACGAAGGTCGAGCGCGCCGCATACTTGCCCTTCAGCACGCCGAACGCGGCCGCCAGCTTTCCATCTTCGTCGGCCAGCAGGATGAACGGCAAGGCGTGCTTTTCCGCGAACTCGCGATGACGCTCGGCCGAGTCCGTGCTCACGCCGACGACGACGCAATCCAGCGCCTGGAACTGCTCGAAACTGTCGCGGAATTCCTTGCCCTCGACTGTGCAACCCGGCGTGTCGTCCTTCGGATAGAAATAAACGACGACGTTATGGCCGCGAAAATCCTCGAGACGCCGCAGCTCGCCGCGCGCGTCCGGGATTGCCAGCTCGAGCGCCGCCGACAAATCGGGAATGCTGCTCGCGTCAGCCGGCGGCATGCGCTTCAGCCTCGGCAATCGAGCGCCGCTTGGTGAATTTGATCGCGGCGTTGTCGATATTGATCGAGCACAGCGACCCGCACATCGTGCAGACGTTGGAACCCGCCGCCTCGCTCTCTTCCTTGTAGCGGCGCGCCTTGTCGGGGTCCATCGCCATCGCGTACATGCCTTCCCAGTTGAGCGCCTTGCGGTATCGCGAC
>JBAWCX010000136.1:0-3683 GCA_049590495.1 Binatus sp. (SeqCode) | reverse complement strand
TCCTTAACGTCGGGCCGCGACCAGTCAAATGCGCCCATATGGTGCGCGACAATCTGCCCTTTGCGGTCGATTATGAAGGTCTCGGGCACTCCGCTGACATCGTAAGTCTCGCCGATTTTGTTCTCCGGGTCGAGCAGAATCGTAAAATGGTACCCGTTTTTCGCGACGTATGGCGCGACCGCGGCGCGGCCCTTGGTATCCTGGCTGACCGCGAGCATGACGAAATCCTTGTTGCCCTTGAAGTTGTCGTACAGCGTTTGCATCGAGGGCATTTCCTCGCGGCACGGTTCGCACCAGGTCGCCCACACATTGAGGAAGACCACCTTGCCGCGCAGCGATTCGAGCGAGACGGTCGTTCCGTCCAGCTTCTCGAGGTTGAAATTCGCCGCCTGGCTGCCGGCTGCCACCGGCGCTTCGGACTGTCCGGAATTGGTAGTAAGGCGCGCGCCGCGATGCCCGCTGAGCGCGACGAGCGTCAGGCCGGTCGCCACGACAATCGCGGCGGCAACGTAGAGGACTCTGTCTCGGATCTCCATCGTCAGGCCTGCGCCGCGTTGATGGCGCGATGCGGCTCGCCTTCGCCCGACTGCTGGCCGCTTTCCGCGCGATCTTTTTCCCTGGTGACAAGCAACGCGATTCCCCCGACCACCATCATCGCGAGCGCAATCAGTTGCGCCTCACTGAACATGTAAAAGACTCGCGGATTGATTCGCCAGAACTCGACGAGAAAGCGCGCGCCTCCCGCCAGCACCAGGTACCAGTACATCAGGCGTCCCGCGGGATGAGACGTCTTGCGCATCGACCACAGAATAGTAAACACGCCGAGATACAGAATAGTTTCGTAGACGGGCGCCGGATGCACTCGCACGCCGGGGAAGTAGCCGGAGACGAGCCGGTAATGGTCGTCCAGTTTCAATACCGTATCGGGGTTCCAGCCGACGATCGCGCGCGGATACGCCATCGCCCACGGCATCGTGGACGGCAATCCCCAATCGCCATCGCCGGCGAGCTGGCATCCCATTCTGCCGATAGCCTGTCCGATCGCGAGGGCCGGCCCACACATGTCGATGGTCACGGCGAACCCGATCCGATACCACCGCGAAACGAAATACGCGCCAAGCAGTCCGCCGATCATGCCTCCGTAGAACACGAATCCCGAGCCCGAAAAAATCATCGACTTGGGATCGGCGAGGTAAGTCGGCAGATCGTCGAGGATTGCGTAAAGCCGCGAACCGACGAGCCCTGCCACGGCGGCCGTGATCACGATCGACGACGAATATTCGGGATCGAAGCCGCGGCGGACGCATTCGAGGCGAATAACGTAGTCGGCCGCCAGGAAGCCCAGCGCCATCATCAGCCCGAAGCTGTAAACGGTCAGCGGGCCCAGGTGAAACAAGACAGGAATCATTGTTGCTTCGAATTATAGTACGCGACGGCCCGCGCAGACCACAAAGGGTTTTTTCAGTGTGCCGCTGGCGCGGACTTGCGGGCCTATATATATGACGCAACTATGCGGGCAGTTGTTCAACGCGTCAGCCGCGCCGAGGTGCGCGTCAACGGGCGCCTCGCCGGCAAGATCGCGCGAGGATTCGTCGTGCTGCTCGGCGTCGCGAGCGGCGACAGCGAGACAGACGCGGATCATCTTGTCGATCGAATCCTCGGGATGCGCGTGTTTGCTGACGACGCAGGCAAGATGAATCTCTCGCTCGCGCAAGTCGGCGGAGAACTGCTGGTCGTATCGCAATTCACGTTGCTCGCCGACACGAATTCAGGCCGCCGGCCTTCGTTCACCGCGGCCGCGGCGCCGGCGGAAGCGCGCCGCCTCTACGAGCATTTTCTCTCGCTCGCACGCACTCGCGATGTTAAAGTCGAGACAGGCGAGTTCGGCGCGATGATGGATGTTGAGCTCGTCAACGACGGCCCGGTGACAATCATCCTCGACAGTCGTGACAACGTGAAAAAATAATGCCGCGGGTTGGTTTCTATACTGTCGAATCGGGAAAAATCTCGTTTCGGCGCGACGGCAACTGGTACAGCGACGACGAGCGCATCGACAATCCGCGCATCTCGCTGCTCTTCAGCCAAAGCATCAAGCGCGATCCCGACGGCAGCTACTATCTGCAAGTCGCCGAGGAACGCGCGTCGATCACCGTCGAGGACACGCCCTACGTCGTCAAGGCGCTCGAGGACGACGAGCTCGGCGGCTTCGTGATGCTCCTGAACGACGGCACTCGCGAGCCGCTCGATCCCGCAGCGCTCGAAGTCGGCGCGGGCAACGTGATGTACGCGTGGGTCAAGGGCGGCGACGCTCGCGCGCGCTTCATCCGCTCCGCCTATTACCATCTCAGCGACCGCTTCGAGTCCGACGACGCCGGACGTTTCTACGTCAATCTAAGGGGCCATCAGTATCCGCTCGGCCCGCCGTCTGATCGCAACTAGTCACGATGCAGCTTGACGAGCCGAATCTGCACATCGTCCTGGTGCGGCCCGAAATTCCACAGAACACCGGCTCGATCGCGCGATTAGCCGCCGCCATCAAGGCCCGTCTTCACCTGGTGGGTCCGCTCGGCTTCTCGCTCGAGGATCGCTATCTCAAGCGCGCCGGTCTCGACTACTGGCCGCTGGTCGATCTGCGCACCTATGACGGATGGGACCAGTTCGCCGATCAATATCACGATTCGCCGCGAGCGAAAGCGAAATTCTTTTCAACGCATGCGCCGACGTCCTATCTCGACGCGCACTACAAGCGCGGCGATTTTCTTTTCTTCGGCGGCGAGACGTCCGGGCTCGGGCGCGACTTCCTTTCCGAAAGAACGGACCGGGCTTACAGGATTCCAATCTTCGAGGCGGGCGTGCGCAGCCTGAATCTCTCCAACGCGGTGTCGATCGTTGTGTATGAGGCGCTGCGCCAGACCGGCGCGCTCAGTTCTTCTTGACGCTGCAACTGCCGCAGCCGGTGCTGCAGGTAGTCTTCTCACCTTCGGCGGGCGGCGGGCCAAAATAATAGCCCGCCTGCTCGAGCTCACCGGGCGAGACCCACTTGAGAGTCTCGGCAACCGAAGTGTCGCAATGCACGCAGACGCGGCGTTCGGCGCTTTCGTTGTCGTCATCGAGCGCGACGTAGGTCAGCACCGCTTTGCCGCAAGACGCGCAATCCGCCATTGGAAATGACGTGTCTCTAAGTGCGAGTAGAGGGGTGGGCATCGAAGATCACATTACACGATTGTGCGACTGAAATTCGATGCCCTAGCAGCGGTCAGCCGCGATGCGAATCGCCGTGTCCTGAATGGGCGACCGCGTGTCCGCCACCACTGTGTCCGCCAGCAAAGCCATGTCCGCCAGCAAAGCCATGTCCGCCAGCGAAGCCATGTGCGCCAGCGAACCCACGTTCGCCGGCATAGCCGTGGCCAACTGCATAACCATGACCCCATCCACCGTAACCATAATGGTCGTAGCCGTAGCCCCACGGATGACCGTATCTGTAAGCCGGCCCGTAGGCGTATGCCGGGTATCCTCCACCTCCTCCACCGTAGTAGCCACCTGGATATCCAACGTCGTAGCAACCTTGCGTCGAAACTACGAACAATCCGAGCGACAGAGCTGCCAGGATTGATAGGATTTTTCGTTTCATTGCTCTGTACCTCTGATCTGTTAGACGAGCCAGGACAGCGGCGGTTTCAGAC
>JBAWCX010000135.1:0-1660 GCA_049590495.1 Binatus sp. (SeqCode) | reverse complement strand
GAGTTGCGGCGGGCGCGCCAGGCCTGAGCTCGGGGCCCTGCGCGAAAGCATCGTCGCCGCCGAACAGCACGCTCTCCACGTCGGAACTCAACTTCTCGGAAATCACCAGCGCGCGAAATCCCATCTTCGTGCATTGATCGACCATCGGGTCGCGCGCGGCCGGACTTTGACGCGCGTGCTTGAGCGCGACGCGCAAATCCTGCGTGCGATCGAGCAGGACCGACAGCCGCGCCTCGACGATCGCGGCCGAGTTGCCGCCGCTCGACGCGAGATCGAGCGCCAACGATTCGTTGTGCTCCGCGTCGCCGAGCGCATGAAGCGCATTTTTGATTTCAGTGCACGCCGCTTCGGGACCGTTCTCGGGGCCAGCTGACAAGTCAGCCGCGAAGGCTGTCTCCAGAGAAATCAGCACAAGGGCAATAGCGAGCAGAATCCGCGTGGACACTAAAAAACAGAGAGCCGGCCACGCGGCCGGCTCCGATGAACTTTTCTCGGCGGGCGCGCGCGAAATCGTCAGGCGGCGTTTTCCTCGCTGGTCTCGTAGCCGAGCGAACTCAGGAACGCCTCTTTCTGGCCGGACGGCATAATGTAAATTCCGTCCCATCCGCAAACCTCTTCGCAGAGCAGGCATCCGACGCAGGTCTTTTCGTTGACCCGCACCTTGCCGAGATAGACCGCCGTGTTCTCCGGCGATGGCGCGATACAATCGAACGGGCAAACGTCGACGCACACGCCGCATCCGTTGCAGTTGTCGGGATGGACGACGGCGACCGGGCGCTCGGCGCGCTTCAGCACGTGGGTTATCTCGTTGTGATTGTTCATGATCGCGTCGTCGGGGCAAATTACCCCGCACGCGCCACAATCGATGCACATCGCTGCTTCGATGTAATAGACCTTTTTCGACAGGCCCGAGATGGCGCCGGTCGGGCAGCGTTTTTCGCATGCGCTGCAGCCGGTGCAATTCTCGGCGATGATCGTAAATGGCATGCTGGTGGCCTACTTCCTCATCTCGTCGATGATGCGTTCGCGATGGCCGTGCTCGATGAGCTGATCGTTGCGGCGGGCCTGCTTGAGGGCGACAAAGGTGAAAAACATCACGAGGATCATCATGGCGATGATCGGGATATTGTCGGGAACGGTCAGGATTTCGAGAAACTGCTGAAACCCGGTAATTTGCACGATAGAAACCTCGACAGTCTGTCAGTCTTCCGAGATCAGAGTTACCAACGCCATTAGCCGGTGTCAACTTTGCCGGGGCGATGAATGCGTCCGGCTAATCGCATCCGCAAGCGATTTCGATTGTCTTCCCCTCGCCCTGAAAGGGAGAGGATCGAAGGTGAGGGTCCATATTCAGCGCGCGATTCTGTTCGCGTGCGATTCAAGATTCTGAGTCTCCCAGCGCCACGTTTTCGATTGAGGTCTAGGCGCGCAAGATCTTCAGAAACGGATTCAGCATAATTTGGAAAGCGTAAGGCGTAAAAGTTCAGGGGGCCGGGAACCGGTGTCATCGTGAATAGCAGGAAAAATGACACTGGATTCGGATGTACCGGAGGCCGTCACGCGGTGCCAACTTTGATGTGGCAACGGATGCGTCCGGCTAATCAGATCGGCGGCGACGCGCTTGCAGGTGGCGGAGCGCCGAGTTGACGCGATCTAGTTG
>JBAWCX010000134.1:0-12134 GCA_049590495.1 Binatus sp. (SeqCode) | reverse complement strand
GGTTCGCCCCGTTGCCGCAGCCAAGGTCCAGCAGACGCGGCGCGCGCTGGATTTCGCCGCGCAGTGCGGCAATCACGGCCGCTCGCCGCTTCCCGTAGAACGTGCCCTCGCCATAGGTCTTCGCGAGACGGCCAAAGTATTGCGCGATTCCCGGGCGCTCGTTGGGTGACTCGTCAGGCATGATCGATTCCGGGAGTATATACCTTACGCAATTTGAACGGGACCAGCCGGGATGAAGCGGGATACCAGACCAGAGCGGACCAAGCCGGACGAGGCCGGACGACACTGCCCGGCGCTGTCCTAATTTCAGCGTGAGGGTATCCTATTTCGTGAGACGAAGGACCGTAGGTCTCGCATTACGCCAGTTCCGGGTAGTGTCCTAGTTTGAAGAGAGCTCGACTTTCGGAGGAGCGAGAGTGAGCGACGAGCAACACCGAGTCGAATCGCTTCCTGAAGCTGTCGTCGCGGTGATAACGAAGGAACGTAAGGTGCTGCTAATCCAACGCGGTCCGGACGTACCCGGTGCCGGATACTGGGCCCCGCTGAGCGGCAAGATAGAGGCTCGGGAGGATCAGGCGGGAGCGCTTGTGCGCGAGGTCCGAGAAGAGGTCGGCCTGAGCGTAAGGCCGGTGCGGAAAGTGTGGGAAAATATCGCTGCGAGCGGTAGTCACAAGTTGCACTGGTGGCTTGCGGAATGGGTGTCCGGAAACCTCAAACTCGACCCACGAGAAGTTGCTGACGCCCGCTGGCTCGGCGTAGACGAAGTTCTCCGACTTGAGAGAACTTTCGAGGGCGATCGTGAATTCTTCAAAAGGGTTTTCCCACTTCTCTGACGCGCCATCAAATCAGGACACTACCCAGTTCCGCGCTCTCAGATTCGGTTGTAATAAGACAGCACTGCAACGGCGGAAGAGTCCGGCGGTTCCAGCAATTCCAAAGCGCGGCTTTTAGCAACGCATGGGTTCTTAGGATCAGGCAAAAAACTTCACGACTCCGCCCTCAATTCGTAAGGTATATACTCCCGATTGATTCTCACTTTATGCGGCCGCGAATCCTGTCGGCCATCAACTCGGCGATCATCACGGTGCTGAGATGGGTGTTGGCGCGGACTATCTCGGGCATCACGGAGCAGTCGATTACGCGCAGTCCGTCGATTCCGATGACGCGGCAATCGGGATCGACGACCGTGCGCGGCTCGGAGGCGGGACCCATCCTGCACGTGCCGGCGGCGTGCTGGGAGTCGAAGCAATAGGCAAGCATCCAGTCGTCGAGCGCGGCGCCGTCGGGCGGGTCTTCGAGCCGGATTTGCGCTCTCGGCATCGGATTGACGAATCCCACCGCGTCAGCGGCCTCGAGGATCGCGGGATGGCGCGCGAACTCGTGCAGCCGGCGGACGCCGTCGCGCATGCGGACCAGGTCGCGCTCGTCGGAGAGCATCCGGAAGCGCACCTCGGGGTCGGTCTCGGGATTCGGCGAGGTAATGCGCAAGCGGCCGCGCGACCACGTCTGGTACGCGGTCATCAAGATGAAGCCGTGACGGCGGCTCATGCCGCGCAGGTTCATCGCGATCAGAAACATGTCGTTTTCGCCCGCACCGCCGAGGCCCGAGCTGTACCTGACGGCGCAGTTGGTATGCCGCGAGTAGTGACTCGGGACGCGAGCCGCGGGCTTGAGCGCCATACCCATCGCGACGACAGGATGATCGATCAGATCGTTGCCCACCGGCAGGTCCGCGACGACGCGGATTCCGAGTGCGCGCAAGTCGTCGGCGGGTCCGACTCCTGAGCGCATCAGGATGGCGGGAGAATGAATCGCGCCTGCGCACAGCACGATCTCGCCGCCCTCGACGCGAGTCCATCCGTCGCGCGTGCGCACGCGCACCGCCACCGCGCGGTTGCCGGCGAACTCGACGCGGTCGATTAGCGCGTCGCCAATGATGCGAAGGTTCGCGCGGTCGCGGGCAGGCTCGAGGTAGCCGTCGTTGGTCGATACGCGAGCGTCGTCGCGGCGGTTCATCGCGTAGGGCGACACTCCGGTGCCGGTCGGCGCGTTATGATCGTCGCACCAGCCGTAGCCGAGGTCGAGGCATACGTCGCGCAGCGCGCGATCGGCGCCGCCCCATCGATCCTGCGGCGTGCGCCAGACTGGAATCGGCCCGCCGCGGCCGTGATAGGGACGATCGCCGAAATCGAGATCGTCCTCGAGCTTTATGAAGTAGGGCAGCACTTCCGCGCCCGACCATCCGATGCATCCCTGGCGCGCCCATTCGTCGAAGTCCGCGAGCATCCCGCGAATCGCGATCTGCCCGTTGATTGCGGAGCTACCGCCAGCGCCGCGACCGCGCCAGTAGAGCATCGGCTCCTGCACGTCGGTGCGACGCGCCTTCAGCGCGCCCCACTGGTATTTCTGCAAGTCCTCGGAGCCGAGAACGATCGCGGCGGGATTCGCGACACGCATCGCCTCGGGCGTCTCTGCCGAGCGATAGTCAGGCCCGGCCTCGAGCAACAGCACGGAGCGATGAGCATCTTCGGACAGCCGCGCAGCCAGCGCCGCCCCCGCCGATCCAGCCCCAACGATTACGAAGTCCGCTTTGTCGATTTGCATGTCAGCGAGCCCGATCCCAACTCTTAGACTCCCCCACCAGCAGCATAAGAGCGCAGAGCAAAGATCGTCGCAAGCATGGATGGTGTCCTGCCTTCAATGCTCTGATAAGAGTTCTGCACGGCGTCGATCTGTCGGGCGCTGGGAGGGGATTGCACATGAATCGATCGATTCTCAGGTTGCTGTGCGCGATTGCGCCCGCGATCGGCCTTGTCGCGAGCTTTTTGGTGACACTAGCTCTTGCCGACGAAGCGGATCGCTTTCCGACCGCCACGCCGATCAAGCATCTGGTGATTATCTTTCAGGAAAACGAGACCTTCGATCATTACTTTGGGACCTATCCCAACGCCACCAATCCTTCCGGCGAGCCCCAGTTCGTTCCCGCCCCGGACACGCCCTCGGTCAACGGACTTACCCCTACCCTGCTGAACTTCAATCCCAATGGCGTCAATCCGTTCCGCTACGATCGCTCGCAAGCCTTTACCTGCGACGGCGACAACGGCTACATGGCCGAGCAGCAGCAATTCGACATGGGCCTGATGGACAAGTTTCCCACCTTTACCAAGCTTCCCCCCGGATGCCCCGATTACGATCATGGCAGCGCGTTCGTGATGGGCTATTTCGACGGCAATACGGTGACTGCCTTGTGGAACTATGCGCAGCACTTTGCGATGAGCGACAATTCCTACGGCACGACCTTCGGCAGTACGCTGCTCGGGCATATCAACCTGGTCTCGGGTCAGACCAACGGTGCGATACCTACTCCGCCCAACCCGAAGCTCGTCCTTGACGGCACGTTGATCGCCAATGCGCAGCCGACCGGCGACGTTTGCTTCGCCAGTGCCAGCCAGACAGTTCAAATGTCGGGAATTAACCTCGGCGATCTACTGAATGCGAAAGGGGTAAGCTGGGGTTCATTCGAGGGTGGCTTCAATCTTAAGACGGTCAATCCCAACGGCACCACCGGATGCGACCGCAGCCATACCAATCCAGTCACTAACCTGGTCGTTAAAGATTACAACGGACAATACACGCCGTTTCAGTACTATCCTGATACCAGCAACCTGACACATATTCGACCGGCCGATGTCTCCGAGATAGGACATTCCGGCCAAGCCAACCACGAGTATGACGTCGACGACCTTCTCACTGCGGCGAAGGCCGACAACCTGCCGGCGGTGAGCTACGTCAAGGCGGTGCGCTATCAGACCGGACATGCAGGTGGAATTTCTGATCCGCTGAACGAGCAGGTGTTCCTGGTCGATACGATCAACGCACTCGAGAAGACGCGGCAGTGGAAAAGCATGGCGATCATAATCGCCTTCGACGATAGCGATGGCGACTACGATCATCAGATGAGCCCAATTTTCAACGGCTCGACCTCGCCCATCGACGCGCTCAACGGGACCGGGATCTGCGGATCAGGCGATCCTTCGCTTGGCGACGCGGAGCTGCGATGCGGTTACGGACCGCGCTTGCCGTTGTTGGTCATTTCGCCCTATGCGAGGCGTAATTTCGTTGACCACACGATCACCGACCTAACCTCGATAACGCGCTTTGTCGAAGACAACTGGTCGCTGGGCCAGATAGGTGGTGGCTCCTATGACGCAATCGCCGGCCCACTCAGCAACCTGTTCGACTTCACCGGCCATCATCGCACGCGGCCGCTGTTTCTCGATCCGGACACCGGCGAACTTTCTCGTTAGATGTGCGAGATCAGCCTTAAGGTCTTGTCGTGGAACCTGCACGGACTGGCGTGGCCGTTGTCGAAAGATCCCGGCGGCCGGATGGATCGCGTCTGTGCGAAAGTGCGCGAACTGTCGCCGCAGCTTGCGCTGTTGCAGGAAGTCTGGCTCGGCTCGCAAGTCGATCGTCTTACCGCGTCGCTGCAACCTGATTGGATTCCGGTCTGCGTCAAGCGCCGGGGTCGCGGCCCGAGCGGCGGACTGCTCGCTTTTGTCAGCGCCGCTGCAGGATGGCGCGTGCGCCCCGCGCCGGAGTTTCACGCCTTCGCCGCGAGCGCGCCGGTATGGAAAATCTGGGAGGGCGATGGACTTGGCGGGAAAGGCCTTCTGACTTTCGAGCTTGAGCGCGGCGAACAGCGCATCTGCGCCGTCAATACTCATCTCCAGTCGCAATACTCGGGGATCGGCTATGCCGAGGTTCGAGAGGGCCAGCTAATCGAGCTTCGCGAGGTCGTGTCTCATCTGGATGCATCGCGACCCGCGATCGTTGCTGGAGACTTCAACACTGACGCGCGCGAGCCGCTCTATTCACGCATCGCAGCGCTCGGCACCGATCTGACTGCCGAGGCGCGCGCGCTATGCAACCATGGAACGACCGCGAACCCCCGCGCCGAACGCCCCGAATGGATTGACTACATCGTCGCAGCCAACTCGCACGAGTGGACGGTCTTCGCCAATCTCGAGCTCATTGAAAACCAGCGCGCCGATGTCCCCTATTCCGACCACAGCGGTCTTTTCTGCACGCTCAGGCTGGCGCCTCGCCAACAGACTATTTGAGAGATCACTTTGGCGGCGGGCTGGCAGTGTCGATGCGGCGAAAGGTCAAGTTAACTCGCGGCCCGCATGGGTGCGTCTCCTTCGCGATTCCGTGCTTCCAGTATCGCTGCGTTTCGCCCTTCATCAGCAAAAGGCTCCCCGACGCAAGTCTTAGCCGGACAGTCTTTGCAAGCTTGTCGACCCTATGTTTCATAACGAACGTCCGCTCTTCGCCCAGGCTCAGCGACGCAATCACAGGTCTTTCGCCCAGCTCCGGTTCATCGTCGCTATGAAACCCCATGCTGTCTCGATTGTCACGATAGTAGTTGAGCAGCACGCTGTTGAAAGCGGTGGCAGCCGCGCTCTCGACCCGTGTCCTTATCTCAAGCAGAAGATCAGTCCAGGCTAGTGAGATAAGTCTTAGGCCTGAATAGGTATAGTCGCTGCCTCGATCTCCATACCATGCGATCAGGCGCGGCTGCTGATACACTTTTCCCCAAACAAAGATATCTTCCTGCCGCCAGGGCACGTTAGTGATTAGTTGATGTAACACTGCGTTGTGACTGCGCCCGAGCTCTAGGTTACTCAGGTAGTACACTTCCGCATCCGGCATCGGAATCCTTTCAAGACAATGCGTTTGTGGAAACAAGTCCGACATCAGTCGCGCGTGGAACTCCTAAACGATTCCCGACTTGCCCGTCAGATCCTGCGGACGCGCGGATGCCTTGCACTGACGGTAGCGGCTATCTCTGAATACAGCGACCGGGTCGATTGCGCCGCCGTTTCGCTTGCGCGCCATTTTGATCGCCGGCTCGACATCCATCCGGACCGCGTTCTGCAGCGTGCGGTTGGCCATCAGCGCGTCGTTCGACTCCTGCGCGGAATTCAGCGCGCCGCGATCGACGATCGATGCCTGCGCGTAGGCGCGCTGCAGTGCGACGGCGCTCTCGAGCAGGCTCTCAATCGGGTCGGTCACGTTGTGACTCTGATCGAGCATGTAAGCCGGCGCGAAGCCGGGAGCGCCGCGCAACTCGGCGTCCACGAGCTCGTTGAACACCAGGAAAATCTGGAACGGGTTGATCGAACCGGTGTCCAAATCGTCGTCGCCATACTTGGAATCGTTGAAGTGGAAACCACCGAGCCGCTGAAACTGAATCAGACGTGAAACGATCTGCTCGATGTTGGTGGTGGGCGCGTGATGACCCAGGTCCACCAGGCACTGCACGTTCGGGCCGAGCTGCGTCGCGCAAATGAAACTGGTGCCCCAGTCCGCGATCACCGTCGAGTAAAGCGCCGGCTCGTACAGCTTATGCTCGATGAACGCGCGCCATCCGTCGGGAATCGCCGCGACGATCACGCGCATGCTCTCGAGGTAACGCTCGAGCGCTTTGGTCATGTTGAGTTGACCGGGAAAATTCGAGCCGTCGCCGATCCAGACGGTCAGCGCCCGGGAACCGAGCTGCTTGCCGATCTCGATGCACTCCAGGTTATGCGCAATCGCCTGTTCGCGAACGGCCTGGTCGGTGTGGGTGAGGCTGCCAAACTTGTAGGACAACCGGCCAGGAAGATCTTCGAAGGTATTCGAATTGATGGCGTCGAACTTGATTCCGTACGAGCGCGCGAACTCGCGCAGCTCGACAAGATCGTCGACGCGGTCCCATGGAAAATGCGGCGACACTGTCGGCGTCGCGCGTCCCAGCTGCTGAATTACGGCGCAGTCCTCGAGCTTCTCGAAAACGTTGCGCGGCTCGCCCGCGATTGGAAAGCGCGCGAACCGCGTGCCGCCCGAGCCGACGCCCCAGCTCGGAATCGCCACCGCAAACCGCTGGATGCGCGCGGTGATCGCTTCAAGGTCAACGCCGCGTCGCGCCAGCACCGCGCCAAGATGCTCGTAGTCGGCGGCAAGGTCCTTCTCCAGGCGTGCGTTGTGTTTCGCGATCAACTCGGAATCGATTGGAGTGCGTGGCGTCATAGATACCTCTTATCCTATTCGCAGCGCGACAGAGTAGGACACAGGATTGCTCAAACCTTGATCGCCGGGCAACGGCTGGTTAATCGAATCGTAAATTCGTTGTAACACTCCTCATGACCTTCTGGCGAACCCATCTAGGTCTGTAAAAATTCACCTTTGCTCACTCCGGCTCGCATGACGGGGGGTCGAACCCCAGCTTCCAAGCAGGTTTGCTCACTGGCACATCGGTTGCTCGTGACGGCGGACCACTGAGAGATCGCCGCGCTCGCGGCTCTTACGACGAACATGGGAGGACCTTGTGATCGCACGCGCTCGATTGGCACTATTGGTTTGGCTCGGACTATCTGTGATGACGGGCATGTTCGCAGCGACTGACAGCCGCGCCGGCAGCGCGAGCACACCTCCGGGATTTGGCATCCAACACATCATCATAGCTATGCAAGAGAACCATTCGTTCGACAACTATTGTCTGCCCGGCTCCCAGCAGATCGCGACAGTGTTTCACAGCGCTGATTATTGTCCGGCCCCCGACCTCGACCATGGATGGGAAAGCAGTCATCACGAGGGCAATCTCCAGAATCCCAACGCGATGCTGAAGTCGGCATCGAACAACGGCTTCGTCACGGTCAACGACGCAACCGAGCAGACCGACAGCGGGCCCGAGTCGGCCAACGACGATCCGACCATCGGCTTCTACAATGAGGCGGACCTTCCTTTTTATTATGGTTTGGCCGAAACGTTTGCGATCGACGATAACTATCATGCCGCCGTCGTAGGACCGACGTTTCCCAACCGCTCCTACCTGATGACCGCCACCGCGTTCGGCCATCTGGACACCAACGAAGAGATTCCGCCTGCGAGCAGCGGCACCAAGCTGTATCAGCCGGTCACTGGTACGATTTTCGATCTGCTGGATCAGCAAGGTATCACCTGGACTGACTACTTCACCGATCTGCCGCAGGCAGGTAGCTTCCGTCTGCCAGTGCCGCCGCATTTTGCACCGATCGCGCAATTTTTTGCCGACGTTCAGAGTGGCAATCTACCGCAGGTCGTCTTTCTCGACCCGGAGCTCCTTGGCGTGACCAATACTGCGACCGATGAACATCCGCCACATGATATAAGGTCCGGACAGTACTACATCTCGCAGATCGTGAGCGCGCTGCGCAGCAGCAATTACTGGGCTAACTCGATCCTGTTCATCACTTACGACGAACACGGCGGAATGTACGACCACATGGCGCCGCCGCCCGCTGCGCAAGGCGGCAAGCTCAATCCCGACGGCATCAATCCCGGCCAATGCGAGGACCTTTCCAATCCTCCCGCCAGTGAGAGCCCTGGAGCGGGCGCCAATTGCGGTGATAGCCAGACTGACGCCGCCAACCTATGCCCCGGTTTCAGTCCGACCGGGCCTTACCCAGCCGCTTGCGCGAACTTCAACCAGCTTGGGTTCCGGGTACCCTTTATTGCGGTCTCGCCGTTTTCGAAGGCCCACTATGTTTCTCACACGGTTGGCACTCATACCTCGATACTCAAGTTGATTGAGTTGCGCTACCTGAGTGGCAACCCGAATCTGCGCAATCATCTCACTTTGCGCGACGAATACTCGGACCCGCTGTTTGACATGTTCGACTTCGTAAACATGCCGTCCAAAAACGTTGACTTGGCTGCCCTCCCTTCGGCGCCCGTGCCGAACATCGTGACTGACGGCAACGGCGACTGCGTCCAGGCGCCGTCGGCTCCGAGCCCGTAGGCACAGGTCACGGATCGTCGAGAAGGATTCTCGGGTGACGAGGGCTTACCGCGTGAAAGCTGCGGCGTTGCCGGCGTCTACGTTGAGAATGTTGCCGGTCGACTTTGCCGATCGATCGGACGCGAAAAAGTGCACCGCCTCGGCGACGTCCTCGGGAGTGACGTTCTGCTTCAGCAGGCTTCGTTCGCGGTAAAATTTCTCCAGCTCCGACGGATCGATCCCGTAGGCGCGCGCGCGTTCAGCACGCCAATTGCTCGACCATATACGCGAACCTTGCAGCACTGCATCAGGATTTACGGCGTTCACGCGAATTCCATCAGGGGCGAGCTCCAGCGCCATGCATCGCGCGAGGTGAAGCTCGGCGGCTTTGGCGGTGCTGTAGGCGGCGGCGCCCGACGACGCGGCGAGCGCATTTTTGCTGGCGATAAAGACGATCGATCCGCCCATGCCTTGCGCTTTCAGCAGCCGCGCCGCTTCACGACCGACCAGGAAGTAACCGGTTCCGAGCACGTCCATATTGCGACGCCACGTTTTGATCGTGGTTTGCTCGAACGGTGATGCGGACGCTATTCCGGCGTTCGATACCACGATGTCGATGCCGCCATATTCCCGCGCCGCGAAGGCGAAGGCACGAGCCACATTCGATTCGTCGGTGACGTCGCATTGCGTCGCGCGAGTTCGATCCTTGCCGAACTTCAGCGCAAGCTCATCGCCGGTTCGCGCAAGCGCGTCCTCATCATTGTCCAACAGCACCACGCACGCGTCGTCGGCCAACAGGCGCTCAGCAATCGCGCGGCCGATGCCGCCGGCGCCACCGGTTATGAGCGCGACTCGTCCAGCCAGCGGCTTGGGTGCGGGTTGTCGGCGCAGCTTGGCTTCCTCCAAGGACCAATACTCGATGTCGAATGCCTCCTGCTCGGGCAGGCCGAGATATTCGTCGACGGCGGACGCGCCGCGCATGACGCGTATTGCGTTGCCGTAGAACTCAGCCGCGATGCGCGCGGCCGCCTTGTCCTTGGCGAAAGTGAACATGCCGACCGACGGCATCAGGAGCACAACCGGACTCGCGTCGCGCATTGGCGGCGAGCCGGGTCTGCGGCATCGTTCGTAGTAAGACTGGTAGTCGCTTCTGTAGCGCGCGATCGTTTCGGCTGTGCTCGCTTTTGTGACTGAAGGATCCGCAGGCAGCACTAGCGGGCGTATCTTGGTGCGGAGAAAATGATCGGGGCACGAAGTTCCGATGGCGGCCAATTCTTCAAATCGGCTCGCACCGACGAACTCGAGGATTTCCGCATCGTCGGTGAAGTGGCCGACTTTTCGTTGCGCGGAAGATAGATGGCCGCGAAGAACCGGCATCAACTCCGACGCGATTGCGCACCGCTCATCGGCGGGGCGCGGTGCAACTCGCTCGCCGCCATAGGCCGGCACCTTTCGGATGCGCTCTGAGAGCCATGCTTCGGCGCGGCGAATCGTAGCGATCGTGTTGCGATAGCAAGCCCTGGATGTGTCGCCCCAGGTGACGAGCCCGTGGCCCGCGAGTATCAATCCACGAATATTCGGATGGGCGCGAACCGCGTCGCGCAGCCGCAGGCCGAGATCGAAGCCCGGTCGTTGCCATGGCAGCCATCCGAGCTCACCCCCGAAGACCTCACGGGTGATCGATTCGCTGTGGCGCGCCGCCGCGATTGCGATGACGGAGTCGGGATGAACGTGATCGACGTGCGCGAACGGCAACAGTGCGTGGAGGGGAGTGTCGATGCTTGCGGCACGCGCACTACTGGCGAACGCGCAATAGTCGAAGTATGGGACCAGCTCATCTTCGTGCTCGCGCCCGCGGAAACGGCTTTCCAGCGCGACGAGTTTGTCCTGATAAAGTTTCGCGAAGCCGGGCAGATCCATCGAGCCCAAATCGTCGCCGGATCCTTTGACCCACAGAACCGTTACGCGCTCGTTGCTCAGCGGATCGACGTCCGCGAGTTTTGCCGAGGTGTTGCCGCCACCGAAATTGGTCACACCCAGGTCGGCGCCCAACAAGTGAGAGCGGTACAAAAGCAGCTCGGGCTCTGAAAGCGCCTTCGCGTCGGCGTCGTTCCATCGATCGATTATCACGCGCGGATCGTAACACGACGGCATGGTAATTCAATTGAGGAAAGCGGGCTGATTGAGTAGTGGTGCTTAGGTGAACAGCTCGCGTCCCTCAGCCGTCGCCGTGTTCGACGTTGGCAAAAGCAACGTGCGGCTATCGGCGGTCGACGATTCGGGCGTCGCGATCGCTACGCTCGAGCGACCGAACCACGTCGATAGCGGGCCACCATATCCGCACTTCGAAGCGGACGCGTTGTATACGTGGCTGATCGACGGACTTGCGACGCTCGCCCGTGACTTCGAGGTTCATTCTGTCGTGCCGGTCACTCATGGTGCGTGCGCAGCGCTGGTCGATGACGGCGGTCTCGCGATCCCGATCATGGACTACGAGTTTCGCGGCGTGGAGGAGGTCGATTCCGAGTACGACGCGATTGCGCGCGACTTTGCGCATACGGCGTCGCCAAAACTCCCGGCGGGTCTCAACCTTGGGCGACAGCTCTTCTGGCAGCAGCGGCGATTCCCGCGCGAATTCAGTCGCGCGACGATCTTGCCGTATCCACAATACTGGGCGGCGCGATTGTGCGGCGTGCGTGCGTGGGAGACGACCTCGCTTGGATGCCATACCGATCTTTGGGAGCCTCGACGTGGTGACTTCTCAACCTTTGCAAAGACGATGCGATGGGACTCGCGATTTGTCCGGCGCGCGAGCGCATGGACGACGCTTGGAGGTCCATTGCCGGAGGTCGCCGCTGCCACCGGTCTTTCCAACGAGTGCAGGATCCTTGCTGGAATCCATGACAGCAACGCGTCGTATTTGGCGCATCGCGCGACTCGCGAGCAGCCGTTCTGCGTCGTTTCGACGGGAACCTGGATCCTCGTGATGGCGCATGGCAGCCCGCTCGATGTGCTGCGCGAGGAACTCGACACGCTCGCGAATGTCGACGCGTTCGGTAACGCGGTCGCGACCGCGCGTTTCATGGGTGGGCGCGAGTATGCCGCGATTCGCGGCGCCGACGCGGGCCTGGCGCAGCCGTCAGTCGGCGACCTGGAGACGGTTCTCGATTCCGGCGCGTTGGCGATTCCTTCGTTCGCAGACCAGGGCGGGCCATTTCGCGCGCAAGCAGGGCGAATCGTGGGCGTCGCCCCCGACGCACCGCACCATCGAGCGGCGCTCGCGGCGCTGTATTGCGCACTGATGACGGACTACTGCATCACGATGCTCGAG
>JBAWCX010000133.1:0-27934 GCA_049590495.1 Binatus sp. (SeqCode) | reverse complement strand
GCCTCGAATCCAAGAATCGCGCGCACGATGGGTTCATTGCACACGGCTAGTGGACAGGATTCCAGCAGCCTCTGAAAGCCAGCCCAGAACTGCTCATAATCGAGTGAGAAGGCATCCGTTTTAACAGGCTGATAGACATTTACCCGGAAATTTGCCCCTTGCCGCGCCGCAAGCGCTCCGATCTCGGGAAGCTTGTCATAGTTCGTCCGCATCATAACGGCAATAATCGTGACCGGGATTCCTAATCTCAGAACCCGCGCCGTCTGATCGAGCACTAGCTGCCAGTTCCCCGGACCACGCCAGGAATCCTGCTCCCGCTCAGTTGCGAAGTCCAGGGAAAACTCGAGATCAGCGAAAGAGCGCAACTCATCATCGCTCAGGACCGCCGCCGAGTAGCCATTTGAAGTCAGCGCTATCGTGGTGCCACGGTCGCGCAGATACCGCAGGATCGCGTGAAACTCTGGATGAAGTCCATTCTCACCGGTCCCAAGGTTCACCGACCGAACCGGCACATTTTCACAAACGCGCCGAACGTCATCCAGCGACAGACGATCGATCCGGCCTGTATCGCGATAGCAATGATCACAGGCGAGATTGCACTCGTTGGTGAGCCCAAGTCCGATCGAAAAACCATTGCCGCCGGATTTTTCCATCATCTCGGCACTATCACTAACGGACAGAATGATCCACCAACAGCTCGGTGTTTCTCAATGAACGAGGGTCAAGAAAGACATGTCGATCCGAGACAACTGATCAGCGAGAATTAAAACTCTGACGGAGAGTATTCAATGTCGCAAGCTGATGCATCGTCCATTCATTCGGTAGAGATGATCGACCTGCTGCGGGAGCTGGCGCTGGACCTCGGCGCGGTTTGGAACCGCCATACCGACGACATTTGGCGCCAGCTTGACCCCGAGGTTTGGCTGCTTACGCGCAACCCGTGGTTGATGCTGCACCACGCATCTCACGTGAAGCTCAAATCCATGGCCGACGATCAGAACATCCGTCGTCGGGTTGAACAGCTCGTCCTCGCAAGGCGCGAGTCCTTGCACTCGCCCGCGTGGTTTCAGAAAACTCAACCCGGCTCGGCACTAAGCGGCGTGGCGTATTTCAGCATGGAGTTCGGCCTGAGCGAGGCGCTCCCTATCTACTCGGGTGGCTTGGGCAACGTGGCGGGCGATCAGCTCAAAGCGGGCAGCGATCTGGGCGTGCCAATCGTAGGCGTGGGATTGCTTTATCAGCAAGGCTATTTTCGCCAGGCGATTGACCATGAAGGGAATCAGCGCGATCTATTCCCCTACAACCCTCCCTCATGGCTGCCGATAACGGCGGTGCGCGATACCAACGACGACCTTCTGCGCGTGGTTTTCAATTTTCCAGACTACAAGCTACGGCTTCGAGTGTGGGAAGCGAATGTCGGCCGCCTCAAACTCTACCTGCTCGACAGCAACGACCCCGGCAATATCCCGATGCATCGCGGTATCACGAGCGAGCTATACGGCGGCGGGCCGGAGTTACGCTTGCAGCAGGAGCTGATGCTTGGAATCGCGGGATGGCGCCTCTTGAGACAACTGGGGCTGAATCCCGAGGTCTGCCATCTCAACGAGGGCCACGCTGCATTCGCGGTACTCGAACGCGCGGTATCCTTCATGGATGAAAACCACCAGCCGTTCGACGTTGCGCTGGCCGCGACGCGCGCCGGCAACCTGTTCACGACGCATACTCCAGTGGCGGCGGGCTTCGACAGATTCTCACCCGCATTGATAAATCTCTACCTGAGGTGGTATGCGACCGAACGTTTGCATATCAGCTTCGACGATCTGATGGCGCTGGGCCGCGCCAATCCGCACGATCCGGACGAACCGTTCAACATGGCCTACCTGGCTGCCCATGGCGCTGGAGCGATCAATGGCGTGAGCAAGCTTCACGGCGCGGTGAGCAGGTCAATTTTTTTGCCGCTGTTTCCGCGCTGGCCAGTCGAGGAAATTCCCATCGGCAGCGTGACCAACGGTGTCCATATCGCGAGCTGGAATTCCGAGGTTTCCGACCACCTGTGGTCCGAGGTCTGCGGAAGAGATTGTTGGATGGGCACCACGGAAGGAATAGGCGAAAAAATCAAAGCTGTGGCTGACGACGTGCTGTGGAAGTTGCGAACTGACAACTGCCAGGAACTGGTGCGCTTCGTGCGCCTTCGAGCGGAGCGACAACGGGCCGCCTACGGCGCATCGGATATTGAGGAGGCCAGGACGATCTTCGATCCCAACGCACTCACGCTCGGCTTTGCGCGGCGGTTCGCCACCTACAAACGGCCTAATCTGTTGCTGCACGATCCCGAGCGCCTGGCGAGGATTCTCACCGATCAAAAATATCCCGTGCAGCTCGTGCTCGCCGGCAAGGCGCATCCCGCCGATCAGGCCGGCAAGGACATGATCCGCGAATGGGTCCAGTTCCTGCGCCGCCAGGACATTCGACCGCATGCGGTGTTCCTCGTTGACTACGACATGCTGCTGGCCGAGCGCCTCGTCGAGAGCGTCGACGTCTGGATTAACACTCCGCGCCGTCCGTGGGAGGCCAGCGGCACCAGCGGGATGAAGGTGCTGCCGAACGGAGGCGTGAACCTCTCGGAACTCGACGGATGGTGGGCCGAGGCCTACCAACCAGACGTGGGCTGGGCGCTTGGCGACGGCAAGGAGCACGGCGACGATCCCGCATGGGACGCAGCCGAGGCTCGCCAGTTGTACGACATCCTGGAGCATGAGGTGATCCCGCGATTCTATGATCGCGACGACGACGGACTTCCGCGCAAATGGATTGCCATGATGCGTGAAAGTATGGCGCGGTTGACGCCGGAGTTTTCGGCGAATCGAGCGGTTCGCGAGTACACTCAGAAGTATTACCTACCTGCCGCCGCCGGGTACCGCCGGCGCGAGGCTTCTCATGGCGCGCTGGCGCAGCAGATCGTGCGTTGGCGCAGCGCTGTTGCGGAGCACTGGTCCAAGCTCAACTTCGGCAACGTGCACTGCGAGACTATCGGCGACGTCCATAATTTCCGTGTGCAGGTCTATCTCGACGAACTGACGCCCGATGCGGTGCGAGTTGAGTTGTACGCGCAGCCTCGCAATGGCGAGCCGCGGGTAAGACAGCCCATGAACCGCGGCGACTTGCTAGCCGGGGCGGTCAATGCTTTCACCTATACGGCCGAAGTGCCGTCGAGCCGTCCCGCGGGCGACTTTACGCCCAGGATAGTGCCTGCATTTGGCGACGTTCAGGCCCCACTTGAGGCGAAACAAATCCTATGGCAACGCTAGGAAGGCCGGCGCGTCGCTACGGGGCGGAGAACACCACAACCAAGCAGCCGGGCACAACTTTGCTTTTTCACGAGGGAAGCAGACCGGTGTAGGACTCGGAGGCCCTCATTGTCTCTCCTGCTTCGAATTGTTCGATGGAATGAGCGATCCATCCCACCGATCGGCCAAGCGGGAAGAGCGACTGCTTGGACTCAAGTCCGAGACGCAAATGTCCATACGCGTTGGCGAATATGAAGTCCGGTTCGAGATCGCAGAGCTCCTTCACGACCGCGATTGCCCTTTTCAGTTTGCGGAATCCCTTTTGCTCGCCAAACATGTCCTCATACCGATTCATCAGGAAAAGCGCGCGCGGATCTCCGGTCGCATAATACGAAGATCCAAAGCCCGGAAGCTTTGTGCCCTCCTGAAGGCGGCGGACGATCGGACGCTCGGGCTCCTGTTCGGAAGCGATTTCATCGAGCAGCCGCATTACGGCTTCCGACCGTCCCGAGTTGCTGCGCCGGCCTGTTACCACCGCCAGGCCTGCTAGCACGGAACGATAAGGTGTCACGCCTGCCGTGGCGCAAGCGCGCACGGCGTAGGTTCCTGCCTCGAAGCCGTGATCGGCCGACAGGACCAGAATGCATCGGATCAGATCTGCAAGCTCGCGGTTGACGCTCAAGGCTTTGCCAACGGTTTCGTGTACGGGACCCGCATCGGGCCGGCTTAAGCGCGAGAGAATGCATGCGTACCAGCGCAACAAATCCGCGCCGGTGCGCGCCATCCCCTGGCGGCTGAGATCGAACGCCCTCGGATTGACGTGCTCGATAAAGGGAAACAGGGCGGTCGCGAGGTCCACCGGATTCGCGTGTTTCATTTTTTGAAGCGTGCGAAATTCCCTGGGCACCGGCATCGTTCTCGCCGAAAAAGCGCTCGCCTCGTCCACGTCCCATAGGAGCGCGGCAACCGCTTCAAGTGTGTGCGTCTTCGCCAACTCCAGGGCGCTCTTCCCCCGGTAATAGGGCCCGCGCTGCGTCATCAGAGTAATCTTCGTCTCCCCGGACACGCCGGTGGGTTTCTGCTGGCGATCTGACCGCCTTTCCTTATGGCGCACACGAGCGATGTCGGGCCACCAATAATTTGTCTGGCGGGAACCGGGCACGTGCTGGGTTCGAATCCCTTTCCTGCCGACGTAGGCGTAAAGCGTGGTGACGGTTACGCCGAGGGAGAGCGCCGCTTCCGCGGCGTTCACAAATCGTGGATCGGCACGCTCTGGGCTTTGCTGTATCATATGTATGAATATCGTCTAGATTGACGACAAACAACCATATCATCATTATTAACGCACACAACTCAGTCAACCTCGAGAGTGACAATCGTCGTGACCCCTCGCACCGGGAACCATGGACTCTGAAATCCGCTATGTCGCTGCAACCGGAGCCCTGGGTGTTGGCGTGCATGTCGAATCTCTCGAGAAGTCGCTCGAAATAGAGCCTGCTTTTATCGCGGCTGACGCCGGCACAACCGACGCGGGACCGTTCTCTTCAGGGATGGGAGTACCCGCCTTCGCGCGTGAGGCCGTCAAGCGCGACCTCAGCGCTCTTCTGTCCGTCACGCGCAAGGCGAAAATTCCAGCTCTGATTGGTTCCGCCGGCACCGCAGGTGGCGATCCTCACGTGGATTGGGTGCTGGACATTGCGCGTGAGATCGTCCGCGAGCAAGGCATTACTCTGCGTACCGCGGTCATCCGTTCCGAGCAAAGCAAGGACTATCTTTTGCGGCTCTACCTGGAGGGACGGATTCGCGCGCTGGACCCTGCTCCGCCGCTAAGCGAACGCACGATAGAACGCAGCGCGCGCATCGTCGGCATGATGGGTGTCGAGCCGCTTCAGGAAGCGTTGGAAGCCGGCGCGGAGTTCGTCCTCGCGGGCCGATGCAGCGATCCGGCCCTCTTCGCAGCCCTTCCCATCCTTCGCGGATTTCCCGCCGGACTTTCGTGGCACGCGGGCAAGGTCGTTGAGTGCGGGACGATGGCCTGCGAGGGGGAGCGGGGCGGCGTGCTCACTGCCACGATCCGCCATGACGAAGCGATCTTGCGGCCTATCGGTCCAGGATTGCGATGCACGCCGCAGAGCATTGCGGCCCATAGCCTTTACGAGAACGCGCACCCATATCTTCACAAGGAATGCGGCGGCACACTGGACCTGACGAACAGCAGATACGAAGCGCTTGACGCGTCTTCGGTCCGAATAACGCAAAGCGAATTCATCCCCGCCGCCGAGTACACCGTCAAACTCGAGGGCGCCGAACTGATGGGATATCAATCGATCATGATAGGCGGTATTCGCGACCCCTACATCATCCGACGCCTCGACGCCTGGCTCGGCGACGAGCGCAGCTACATCTATAAGCTCGTCGAGCGACTGCTTGGAATTGCCGAAAACGACTGGAAGCTTGTGTTCCACGTTTATGGCCGCAATGCGGTGATGGGCGCCATTGAACCTGAAATGGCGGCTATCCCTCATGAGGTCGGGATTGTGGTTGAGGCGACCGCGGCGACGCAAGAACTCGCGTCGAAGGCGATACAGCTGGCGCGCCAGCCTTTTCTGCATCATGGCGTGCCGGAGTGGATGGGCGGCATTACGAGCTTTGCGTGTCTCCACAATCCTGCGCACATCGATCGCGGGCCGGTATACCGCTTCAACCTGAATCACGTCGCCGTGCCTCATTCGAAAACAGAAATGTTCCGAACCGAAATGATCCAGTTGGGCGGTCAATCGTGAGACTTGCCGGGCTTTCCAGTCTGATCCGCAGTAAGAATGCTGGGCCGTTCGTTTTGACCTTCGACATCATCTTCCCCGATGACGAGAGCTATCAACGCGTCAAGCGCGCCGGTGTTCTCTCTCCAGGAAAGTTCGCGGAACTTTTTCACTGTGCCGGGAACGTCGTGCAGTTCTTCGAATGCGACAACGCGCGTGCGTTCAAGTTCAGCATCCCGCGGCCGCTGTCCCAGGGCGACTTGGGCGACGGCGATCTTCACGGCGGCCAGCAGTACGTCCCGCTCATGGATATCGAAGTGCCTTAGGCAGTGAAAGTACGCGTCGTCGATCCGTTCTGAAAGCTATTCTCTGGTGTGCAACTGCCGCTTTGACAGTCATATTTTTGTTACTCGTCCGGCTGACTTTTCCCGGATCGCCCAACAGCGCGAAAAGCCTCAAGTTCGAAGGATTTGTGCATCTCCCGAAGGACGGACATGCCGGGCTGCTGACCATCCTGGACTATCTCACCCTCAGCGGCGAAAACCTCTTCGTCACGAACGTCAGCACCGGCACGGTCTATAGGATTGCATTGCGCGGCGAGGCCTTACCCGCCACCAGCGACGTGTCGATGTTTCAGCTGGAGCCTGCCGCCCACCGCGTCGTCATCGACCCTGTCACACGCCTTGCCTATGTAACCCGCAGCGAAGCAAACACCGTAGATATCTTCGACCCTGCCGCGATGCGTCTCGCGACGCGCATTCCCGTCGCCGATGACCCGGATCGAATCTTCTACATTTCGTCCAGCCCGCTCATCTACGTAGCAAGTGGCGATGCCAAAGTCGGAACCCTGATTCTGAAATGGGGGCCGGGCGCGGCTCTAGTCGATTCCGATCGCCTTCAACTGCGCCGGCCATTCGAGCGGCAGATCGATCCGGTTGAGCAGCGTCTCGGCGTTGAGCTCAGCCGGCTGACATCCCCGGCAGATTGTTTGGACGATGCTGGGTGCTGTGAATGCCAAGCGCGAGAGACGCTCGACGTAACGCACAGCGATGCTCTCGCGCCCTGCGATCTCCGCTAAGGAGCGCAAGCTGCCCGAGGCCAACTCTTCAAACCACCCCCTCGAACGCGCCACCGCCTTGAGAGTGCGGGATCTACCCTCCGTGGCAGATCGTCACCGGCCGCGATGATGATGCGCGTCTCCACCCCGTGGCGTTTCATTCTGAGGTGGTACGAAGCGGGATAAATCGAGGTTGCTGCTGGTCCGCAGGCCTGCACGCGAGCACTGGACTCCGATTCGGAGTGTCACCGTAATGCCGTCGTCAAGGGAAACGGGTGGCGACTCTCGGCGCCCGAGCTTGAGCGCGCGGTAGCGATCGCCGCGCGGCACATGCTTGGAGGCGGCGATCTTGTCCCGGATGCGCTCGCCCGTTACCTCCCGCTCGAACTGGGCAAACGAGAGCTGGACATTGAGGGTCAACCTGCCCATCGAGGTGGTGGTGTTAAACTGTTGCGTGACCGCGACGAATGATACTCCGTGCGCATCGAACAGTTCGACCATCTTGGCGAAGCCGGCCAGCGAGCGGGTCAGACGGTCAACCTTGTAGACGACAACTACATCGATGAGACCCTCGGCGATATCAGCGAGCAGGCTCCTTAGCGCGGGCCGCTCTATTAGTGCCGCCCGATAGCCCGCCGTCGTCGGCCCCGACCACTTGGTGCCGGTGATTCGGTAGGCGACCACTGACAACGACTTGTACGGCTTGCCCCGGAAGACGATGCCGTCTTGGCGGACGATCACCTGATGCTGGATGCCGCCACTCGCGCAGCAGAACTGTTCCCGGTTTGAGAGTCGGTTGAGGTGCCACGCACGCTCCGTTCGCCTTCCCATCGCCTTCGCTCGCGCTGGCAGGTCGCAGGAAAATGAGCGCTCACCGCTCTCTCCGGGGCCGCAACAGAACAAACATCCGCGGTCCGGTTTAGCGTTAGCAGCTTCGTCTTCGCGCGTGAGCCCTACTGTCGGCCTTCGCTAACCGAAGCGCACCCCCGCTGGCGGCCAGCTCCCGCAGCCACACTCGCAACCCGTGCCGCGGATCCTCTTCGTCGGCGTCCAGAGGCCCAGCTTGCCTCGCCAAATTCAACCTAACCGCGGCTCGCTTTCGGATCTTGGGTCATACGAGTGATGATAATGGCGATAGAGGGATGATCAAGGAACTCGTTCGGGGTACCTTGGATAGCTTCAACGACATGAGAGTAGACGACAGGTAGATGCTCGAAACGCAACGCGCGATGTTGCGTACTACGGATAGGACTCGGAGAGATCAAGACCAACTAACCTAACCTGGAATCTTCAACAAGAGTTACACTTCACAACTCGATAGTCACTCAGCCACCTATTTTAGATGTTCGCCTGACACTTAGAGTCCACAGCAACTAACTGATTAGCAATTTAACTTGAGAGTTTTTGAGGTCAAACGGGGGATTCCTTGGTGCGCTATTCTCGCTGTCGTTGGTGGCATCACTACCTCTTTATTTGTATCAATGCGGCCGCATGGTTCGTCGTAAGCCAAAGCATCGCGAGATCTGAAGTCGCCGCGGAAAATATCGGTGCATATGGCGATTCGCTGAGCGACGGCGTTTGGTCGGGACTTTACTCAATCGTTAAGCATCATCCCGAGGACAAGCTCTTTCGACATAGCAAAGTTGGCGCGTCGCTGACCGCTCCGGACTTTGCTACCTGGACCCAGGAATTTGCCGCTTCGCTCGATCGGGAGCACATTACGGCAGTTGTCGTGATGTTTGGCGCGAATGACGAGCGAGGCATCCGCGACGAGAAGCACAAAGGCTATCTTTTTAAGAGTAAAGGCTGGCAGCGTGTCTATGTCTCTCGAATAGATGCCATCTACTCGGAACTTGCTAAGCGAAAAGTAATGGTTGTATGGGTTGGTCTGCCTGTCATGCGAGATAAGGATGCAAACGCGGGAGCGGTTTTCCTCAATGGGTTATATGCCGCTGAAGCCGCAAAGTTTGACGGCCGGTTTGTGCCGCTGAGCGACTTGTTTGTCGATAGCAGTGGCCAATTCACTGCCTATCTGCCCGATCAGAAAGGACACTTGCGCGAGGTCCGCATCAATGATGGAGTCCATTTCACCAGTTATGGCTATGGTCTGATCGCGGAGAAGGTCTATTCCAGAATTCCGTCGCCGGTCCCGACGGATACCGTGCGCGCGCAAAGTCCTTAAGGTCAAAAATGCACCTTCTTCGATCGTTAGGGCTGTGGCGGTCGGTGGCGGCAGGCATGGTTTTCCTTCTGGTCGGATGCACCAGGGCGCCCACTGACTCGGCTGAGAGCCGGACTCCCGACGAGCTGATTCCGGCACGCGTATCGAGCCAAGTCGTGACATCGGCGCCCGGACCGTCGGGGCTGGCCAGCTTCTTCTATGATCTTCAGCGGCTTCAAGCCGGCCAGCTAGACGATGTCCGGATTCTGCAGTTAGGCGACAGTCACACTGCGGGCGACGTCTTCTCAGGCTATTTGAGGTCTCGATTTCACGGGCGTTTCGGTGACGCTGGCCGGGGCATGATGCCACCGGGGTACACCTATCGTGGGTTGCGCCAGACCGAGGTAAAGGTTACGCAGAGCAGTGGCTGGGTAATTCACGACAGTCTTAAGGCAAGTGATCCAGGGCCCTTTGGCATTAGCGGGTTCGTTGCTACGAGCACCTACGCCGGTGCGCGCATGGCAGTTTCTCCAGTGGACCCGGGCGGATTCGACATTGCCAGGGTGAACTATTTGCACAGCACCTCTGGCGGGCCCTTAGAGGTGTTGCTCGACGGCCGGATCGCGAAAGTTGTCCCAACCGCGGGTCCGGCGGACACGCCCGGCAGTCTGGACCTATCGGCGGCGCCAGGTACTCAAACCCTCGAAATCATCGCCGATGCACCTGGAGTCCGCATAACTTCCTGGGGCATCGAAAGGCGCCATCCAGGCGTCTTGTTCGATAGCTTCGGTGTTTCGGGTGCGACTGTCGATATCTTTAATCACTGGGACCCTTTACTCGTGCAATGGGACCTGAAGCAACTGCGGCCGTCGTTGATAATCGTCGCCTATGGAACCAACGAAGCTTTCAAATTGGATTTTGACGCTACCACCTATAGGCAAGTCTTCGCGCAGGTGCTCAAGAGTCTGAAGCGTATGGCTCCTCAAGCTTCCATACTGGTCGTCGGACCGCCCGGCGGCCAGCGCAGTAGCTCAAACCAGAAGAGATCGCCATCGACTGGACCCACTGGACGGTGGGAGACACCTGAATCAGTCACGGAAGTACGCTACATCCAGCACGACACGGCGGTCGCATTCGGTGACGCCTATTGGGACTGGGCAAGCGTCCTCGGAGGAACGCGGGGTTTCAATCGTTGGGTGTACGCAGATCCTCCGCTCGTCCGATCGGACCACATACATTTCACGGTACTGGGCTACGAAACATCGGCGAAAGCTCTGTTCAATTTCCTGATGGATGGTTACGCCATGGCAGAGGGCCAGGCTCGCCCGAAAACGGCGGATGGGACACAGCCTGCATCAGGCTCTCCGGAGGTCACAAACTAAGTCGGCCACGATGCTCTTTCCCACGGTCAACTTTGGCATTTTCTTTATGCTTGTGTTCGCAGCCTCCTGGCTCCTGGTTCGCCACCACACTTGGAGGCTGATCGTCCTGACATCAGTAAGCTACGTTTTCTATGCCTTCTGGGACTGGCGATTTTGTTTTCTGCTTTTGTTCGATTCGGTAATTAATTGGTGGTTTGGTGAACTGATCTACAGGTCCGAGGGCGACGCTCGCCGAAACCTGGTCGCCGTCGCGGTGACCATCGACCTCATAGTCCTCGGCTTTTTCAAGTACTACAATTTTTTCCTGAGTTCATTGAACGTGGCGCTTGAGCACTTAGGCGCCAGACACGACATCCCCTACCTCGACATTGTCCTCCCGGTCGGCATCTCGTTTTTCACCTTTCACGCTCTTTCATATGTCGTCGATATATATCGGAAGAAGCTTGATCGGCCGGCGCCCTTACTGCACATGCTCTTGTATATTTCGTTCTTTCCGCAGCTCGTGGCGGGTCCTATCGTGCGCGCCTCGCACTTTCTTCCGCAGTTGGAGCATCCAGTAGACCCCGACGACATCCGCGCCACGCGGGCTTATCTCCTAATCCTTGGCGGTATGTTCAAGAAGGTAGTGGTATCGAGCTTTCTGGCCACGAGTGTTGTGGAGCCGGTATTTTTCGATCCGGGCAGCTTTGGAGCGCGCGACCTGCTGCTCGCGGTTTACGGCTATGCGCTGCAGATATACTGCGACTTCAGCGCATATGCTGATATTGCTATCGGAGTGGCCGCGCTGCTGGGCTACCGCTTTCCGGAGAATTTCGATCAGCCTTATCGAGCAATCGGTTTCCGTGACTTTTGGCGCCGATGGCACATCTCTCTTTCATCCTGGCTCAGGGACTATCTGTACATCCCACTGGGCGGCAATACCGGCGACTGGCGCCGATACAAAAACCTTATGATAACGATGCTGCTGGGAGGCCTATGGCATGGCGCCGCGTGGAATTTCGCGATTTGGGGCGGAATTCATGGTGGTCTGCTTGTAGTTGAGCATCGATTTCTGGGAGAGCACTGGACCGAATCCGCGAGGTTGTGGGTCAAAGTGCTGGGCACCCTGATAACATTTCAACTGATCTGCCTCACCTGGATTTTCTTTCGGGCAGTCGACCTCCCCCACGCGTTGAGCTTTATCGGCGGCTTCAGTCGCCTATCTGCGGCGTCGACACTGGCGACACCTTTTACTCTGATCCTGATCTCGGTATTGCTGGCCGCTCAGTTTCTGCCTGCTGACCGCATGGCGATACTCGAACGGTACGCGATAAGGATGCCGCCTATTGCGCTAGGGGCCGTGGCCGGTGCCCTGATGATCGCGATTTTCAGTATTGGTCCGACCGGAATTGCACCTTTTATCTATTTTCAGTTTTGAGGGTTTCGTGGACTACGACCGAAATCAAAGTCGAGATAAAATGCTTCCGAAGGCTTCCGCATCTCCTGGTTGCAGGAGCCTGCAGTGACACTATCCGCCGTCATCAAAAGGGAAATCGTTTATCGGCGCCCGGTGGAAGTTGTTGACAGGGCTTTCCCATCGCCGCTGCGATCGGTGTCAGAGTCTATTGGAGTCGCGGTAGTAGTTATGTTCTTGCTGGGTTCCACCGGATTGCTCGACTGGGCCAACGATCTTCCGGTTGGAACAACCATCGGGGATACTATGACAATTCTGGCGCAAAGGTGGAACGACGCGATGACTTATCTACACCTGACTCACTTCGCCGAACTGTTGCGTCAGACCTGGCAAGCTCTTCAAAACCTCCAGTGACCAAGGACTTGGTCGACGCAATCCCGTGATCCGCAAAATCACTCAGATAAAGGCCGGCCCGACAAACTGCTCGATTCCAAATGTTGTTTGCTGACTAGCGAATGGATCTCGGCGACATAGCCGCCAGGAAATCCCACCATGGCTGCATTCCGATCGTCGGCTTTGTAGGGACCGACAAGGACCGCTACGCCGGCTGCTTTAGCTTTGGATAAGGTATCCGGGAGGTTGGCGACCTCGTATCCGGTTATCTCTCGCCCATATGGATACGGCAGATGGCCATCCGTGACGAGCACGGTCATCTTTCCAAATTTCGACTGCACCCGGATTCGGCGATAAGTATCAGTTTGACGCCCGATTTCGACGCCAGGCGCATGCGCTTCATCCGATATGACTTCTCCGTAAGAAAATGCCAGAAAGCTCTTAACGAAAGCTTTGACCGCATATACGGACACATAAACACGGTTTTCCGGGATATGCTCGAGACCCGCATAGGACGGCGCGATTGTATGCCAGTAGAGCTGTGTGTTTACACCACCTGGCCATTGGATGATCGCGTCTCGCCCGATTGGATCGTTGAATGAACTGACGAGAATATCCGCACCCGTCGCGTGAGCAGCGCGGATCGCCGAATCCATGTCGGTCACAAGATAGCCCGTCCGCTCTGAGCCAAATGGATACGGGATCGGGGTCTCGAAACCAAAAACGGATAAGGTTCCTACAGGCGTCAATACCAATTGGGACATCGTCTTGCTCGGAGTAGGGGTTACAGTGAACACGCCTTTCCTTGAAGCCGTGCCGCCAAAAGTCGCAACAACGCTAGTAACAAAACGGTCGAACTCAGTTGGCGCGACATAAACGTGAGTCGTGTCGTATTGAGGATCTACGGCCAGGTTTGAAGTAACAGTCGTTGTCTGGGCGACTGCCAGTGCGCTAGGAAACGCTGAGGGACCAACATATCCTATAATGAGGAGAACAGTGACAACCGCCATGAAGGCTCTGGTTATTCGCATCGAACGATTCCTTTCGTATCTAAATATCATACGACTAAAAGAAGTATTCAATTGACGTTGTCACGAAGTCTAAATCCTTTCCGAGCGGTGAAGTGTTCTTCAGGAAACCGCCCACGAAAAAGTGCAGGTAGTTAACTTGAAAATGCGCTAATCCCTGACTGAATGTTGAATCAGTCTCTATCTCGGAAAAGGCTCGACTCTATCCGAAACGAATGACAACCTTTTTTTTAGAGGTTCCTTGATCGATTGCCTGGTAGGCGTGAAGAGCACCATCTAGCGAAACAGTTTCGACGGATGGAAGAGCGAAGACAGCTGCCTTGAAGCCAGGGAGCAGAGCCTTCAGAATTTCCGCCGACTCGCTGAATGATAATTTGAGCGTATCCACGCCGATCAGGCGCGCTTCCTTGTGGTAGAAGTCGACGAGATTGAATGTCACTTGAGGATTGCCGGCCGAGGCGATCGCAATCTGCCGGCCACGTTGAGCGAGAGACTCAAGACACGGCTGGAATAACGGTCCCCCGACAACATCTAGTATAAGATCGGCTCCTTTGCCTCTGGTCAATTCTTTCACTGATTCCGGCAGCGGCCGGGAATCGAGAGCGATCCATTCTACAAAGGAAAGATCAGTTCGCCTCCCCAGTTCTGCACGCGACCTGACGGTTCCTAGCACCCTCGCGCCCTTCAGATGCGCGATCGTTGCTGCAGCCGACCCAACGGCACCTGTTGTGCCGGTGACCAGTACGGTTTCTCCGCTCTTCACCTCGCCCGTTCGGACGATTGCCGCGAAGGCGGTGAGGTAGATCACTCCAATCGAAGCGGCGTTCTCGTCACTAAACTCAGGAGGCGTCTCGACGAGCGCCTCTATGGGAACAGCCATGAATTCGGCATGGCTCCCATCCCTTCCGAAGCCGAGGTCGCCGCCGGTTCCAAATACTGACTTGCCGCGCCAGTGAGAGTCTTCGGAGACTACGCGACCAGCAAAGTCACGACCGGGAACTCGAGGCAGTGTCGTTTGCGGCATTTTTCCCTGGACATTCTTCACGTCGCTCGGATTGATTGCGGCGGCAACGACCTGAACGAGGACCTCGCCTCCCTTCGGAGCCGGCATGGGAAGCTCTTCGACTGTAAGATTCGCCAATGAGCCCGTGGCCTGAAAAAAGAGACCTTTCATCATTGCCTCCGATCAGACTCCTTGCTCAGAACTTGTAGGTAACTCCGACATTCGAAAATGCCACGTTTCCTGCCGGCCCAGTGTCTTTGAGGAAACCCCCGGTAATAAAGCCAGCCAGATTGATATCCACCGTGGTATGAAGGTCCAGAGCCCAAAGCAGTTCGAAATTTGCCTGACTCCCAATGTATCTCGCTTTGCTTCCCCCGCTCGGGCGCACGAGCGCCCCTCCGATTTGATAAAGACCGTCGTCAAGGCTTTCGCGCCAAAACCAACCCCAATCAAAGGCGCAGGTGACATTCTGAAGCAGCGTGAGCATCAATACCGGATGTACGTCGAACAAATTGTAAGGCCCGAACATAGTCAGCTTCGGACCGAAATACGCGCCGCGAGGAAACAAGGGGTTGAACGTATTCAGCGTTCCACCGTTGGGATGCTGACCTCCACTGGCAATATCCGCCCGTAAGGCGAGCCTCGGCATGAAGCGCGCCGGGAAGGTGAAGCCCGTCTCGGTCGCGACGCTCCAGGCGTTGATGTAGTTCTGCCCGAACGTGCCGAGTTGATAAATCAACTCCCAGTTATAGTCAAGGCCGGGTAGATCGAAGGGCGCGCCGGGCTGGTGATTGAATAGGCGCGTCCCGATACTATGGCGAATTTCTCGGCCACTGCCTTGCTGATACACTGCGCGCGTCGTGTCTAATCCGAGGTAGTAAAGATCCGCTTCTCCGTTTTTATCGATCAGCCTTAGCGGCCCGGTGCCGTAAGCTCCCCAAAACGTCTGCTGAGAAGTCGGAGGATCGTCGAAGGTTCCGGTATTCAGCTCAGTTGGCTTGACGCCAAAGACTTCAAGACGAAACAGCTCCGTTGTAGCGATGACTCTCGCCCCGTAGAAACTCGATTTAACATTCACTCCCTCGTTGTTGTCAACGAGCCTGCCTGTCCCATAAACGATTTCTTGTTCCCCGAGCCGCAACGTCACCGACCGGGTTTCGTCAAGGCCAGTGCTGATATCGAGGAATGCTTCGTGGAAATCGCCCTGATCCTCGTCGATGCCCGGACGCGGCCCGCCGTTATTGCCCATCTCCTTGTCGTATTGAAACGAAGCAAACAAACGAAAATGGGAACCAATAGTCAGACTTCCTTCAGGGATAACCCGTTGAAGGTAGTACCCGCTGATCGTTTGCGGGCCAGCGCCCCAGTTCGCATTTTGGAACCATTCATGCTCAGAGCGGGTCTCGAAGCCGAAAGTTAGATAAATGTCGCCCTGGCGGTCGAGCGGAATGTACTTTAGAGGATCCCAGAGGTCCGTACGTTTGGTAGGGTCCTTGAGGAAACTGAAATTCTCGTCAGCTTGATCGACCGGCGTCAGAAGTGGTCGCGCAGGATCCTGTGGAGGCCCCGGCGGCATAGGTTGAGGAGTTTGAGCCAAGGCGCCACCCGATAACATCCCCACTAAGAAGATAGTAAAGAGCAGCGTGTCGGCGACGGTCCACCTTCGACGACACAGTTTTCGTGATGCGCGAACAATCGCTCTCCAATAGTTCACCCCGCAGTGCTTTGAGTCGCAGACCATGCCTGCGTTAGTGCGACGTAGGATTTGGGGGGATCTGAGATGGTCGAACTCCGCTTGGTCCACCGCAGTTGACCGCATTTCGAGCCGGCCGCGCCATCCAACGATCGACACCGGTATAAGCAACCGTCATCGCCATCACGAGGAGGGCACCGAGAATCACTGGCGGCGCTGGCGAGGGGATTCCAAAGGCGCGGCAAACGAAGCCTACTGCAAAGGCGAGCACCAGACCGATCGCTGATTTCATCGCTCAACCAGACGCACTAGCGTCCCTCCCGCCGGTAAGATGTGGTCGGCGACGACGAAGCCCAGGGTCATCGCGAGCAGGAGGCATGCTCCAATGAAACGCGGCGGAGCCGGTGACGGGATGTCGAAGAACCGGCATCCAGCGCCGACAACGAGACCGAGAACGAGGCCGATAGTGCCTGTGACCATGATATTTCCCTACTTAAAATGCGAAGCAATCGCAGCCTAGACTCCACAACCCGGACTGACCATACACCCATGTGTGTGCTTTCTCACCAATGGCGTGAAGGAGATCGCCTGGTTGTCGTCGCGCATGCGCATGGTGCTGATCCATGCGAGCATATCCGCCATAGGTTTTAACCGGCGACCAGTCGGGACTGACGGGCAGTGGGGGCGGGCCTAGGCGCTCGAACTCCGCCGCAGCGAAGACCACCCGTCCTCCGACGATCGTCAGAACCGACTCGAGACTCTTGATCTGCTCTTCCGGGATCGAGAAGTAGTCGGCGGAGAGCACGCTGAGATCCGCTAGTTGGCCGGGCAACAGTGAGCCCTTCTTGCCGTCCTCGGAAGAGAACCAACTACTGCCAACCGTGTATAGACGCAGCGCCTGTGCGCGGTCGAAGCGATTGCTCTGCGGATACAGCGAGGTTCCCCCGACGGTCTTGCCCGTGATGAGCCAGTACAGTGCAACGAACGGATTGTAGCTTGAAACTCGCGTTGCGTCGGTACCCGCGCCGACAGGGACGCCGGCCTCGATCATCCGCCTGATAGGCGGAGTACGCTGAGCCTGCGTCGCGCCGTAACGGTCGACGAAGTACTCGCCTTGGAACGCCATCCGGTCTTGAATGGCAATACCGCCGCCGAGCGCCTTGACGCGCTCGATGTTCCGATCCGAGATCGTCTCACAATGGTCAAAGAACCAGTGCAGACCCTTGAAGGGAACTTCGCGATTCACTTCTTCGTACACGTTAAGCGCGCGGGTTATCGTCTCGTCGTAAGTCGTGTGGAGGCGGAATGGCCAGCGGTTTTCGACCAGGTGAT
Organism: Binatus sp. (SeqCode); assembly: GCA_049590495.1. Classification (GTDB taxonomy): domain Bacteria; phylum Desulfobacterota; class Binatia; order Binatales; family Binataceae; genus Binatus. The sequence continues at coordinate 10,446 of JBAWCX010000133.1, read as the reverse complement.
GGACCACTGCCTTGAGTTGTTCTTCCATCGCCGGTTGCATATCGGGGCGCGGCTCGAGGAAATCCTCGAAGTCCGCCGCTGAGTAGACCAGCATCTCGCCCGCACCGTTCACCCGGTAGAAGTCATCGCCAGCACCGGGCTTCGTCATCCGCGTCCACGACTGAAAGTCGCCCAGCTCTTGCTTCGGCTTTTGAGTAAACAGATTGTACGCCAGGCGGACAGTCATCTCGCCGCGCTCGTGCAGCTCGCGCACGACTTCGTAGTCGTCTGGATAGTTCTGAAAGCCGCCGCCGGCGTCGACGACGCTCGTGATACCGAACCGGTTGAGCTCGCGCATGAAGAGTCGCGTCGAATTCATCTGATCTTCGCGCGAGAGTTTGGGCCCCTTGGCCAGCGTGGCGTAGAGAATCGTCGCGTTGGGCTTGGCGATCAACAGCCCTGTGGGATTGCCGTGACGATCGCGTTGGATCTCGCCGGCAGGCGGAGGGGAAGTATCTTTGGTATACCCGACGGCGCGTAATGCAGCCGCATTTAGAAGCGCACGATCGTACAAGTGGAGCACAAAGACCGGAGTGTCCGGCGCGGCGGCGTTGATCTCATCCAGCATGGGCATCCGCCGCTCCGCGAACTGAAACTCCGTCCATCCGCCCACGACACGCACCCACTGCGGGGCAGGTGTCCGCGCTGCTTGCTCCTTGAGCATGCGCAGCGCGTCAGCCAGTGATGGCACACCATCCCAACGCAGCTCCATGTTGTAGTTAAGGCCGCCGCGGATCGGATGCATATGCGAATCGTTGAGGCCAGGAATCACCGTCCGGCCCTTGCCGTCAATCACGCTAGTCGTCGGTCCACGTTGCCGCAGGATTTCATCAGCCGAACCGACAGCGCTGATTTTGCCGTCTTTTATAGCGAGCGCTTCGACAAACGACGGAACTCCATTCGTCGCTATCCTCGCGTTGTGCAATATACAGTCGGGTTCCATGCGTGGCTCCTTATTGACCTTTCGCAAAGACACTCCAGCTCAAGCCGCTATTTATGTGCAGCCGCCGCCGACGGTACTACGTACTCGGGGAGCTTTGTTGGCGTCGCGCCGTGGACCATGGTGTACGCGTACTCGACACCGGCTCCGTATGCGCCGTAGTGAGTCTTCACGATGTCCATTACCGCGTCATAGGTGTCGCGCTCGGCCCAGTCGCGCTGCCATTCGAGCATCACTTGAAGTGAGGTGACCGGTTTCGCTCCAGCCTGGACCACGCGCTTCATCGCATTGTCGTGCGCAAGTTGACTCACGTCGCCGCAGCAATCTTCGACCACATAGATTTCGTAGCCGTCGTGAATGGCCTGGATGGTTGGCAGTGCGACGCAGATCTCCGTCCACAACCCGGACAGAACGATTTTCTTCTTGCCGGTTTTCTCGATAGCTGCGACGAAATTCTTGTCGTCCCAGGAATTCATGGATGAGCGTTCAATCAACGGCTGCTCCGGAAAGACGGCCCGTATCTGCGGCCAGATGATTCCGCTGAAGCTCTTCGTCTCCACGGTACTGAGGACCACCGGGACCTCGAAAACTTTGGCGGCTTTGGCCAGAGCCACGTTGCAGTTGATGATCGACTGACGATCATAACTGGAGACGCCAAACAGCATCTGGGGTTGAAGGTCGATTAGGGTCACGACGCAGTTGTCGGGTGTGAGCAACCCTTTCTCCGTTCGTTTCGTCTTAGGCATGAGCAACTCCTTTTCTGAGTAAGTTTAATCCGATCGTTGATACAGACGAGCGCTGTGCAAGCGTCGTACCCGTCGCCATGCGCGCGCCTTTTCCTTAATTCGTTAAGCGTCACAACCGGGCGCGACGAACACGCATCCGCGAGTTTTCGCGAATTCGTGAAGACTCGCGACTTCGGTTGCGTTCGCTATTGCTGCGGCGCCTTATGTCTTGGCTGAAAAGTGGACGTTTCGCGTGGGGCGTGCCGTGGCACGTATCTGGCTCTATAAATGAAATCCGCAAAGTTCGCGAAGAACTCTAGGAGTTTGTCGAGGGCCTGCAGCGCGGGAAAAAATCGATGCTGAAGATCGTAAGGTCTGCGAATGCGGACTTCGTCCTCTTCACACTCAGCGGTCACATCGACGCCGAGCATGCCGCAGAATTGCAACTGGCCTTCGATGGAGAGGCTCTTCCGATCGTATTGGATCTGCGAGAGGTGAAGCGGGTCGATCGGGAAGTGGTGGCGGATCTCGCCCGTTGGAATGTAGATGGTATCAAATTCGAAAATTGCCCCGCCTACCTCCGCGAGTGGATTTCGAGGACTCAGTAGGATCCTCGCTAGGGGCTTTAAAGCGATGTTTGTTGATCTTAAGTATTCTGATCTTGGATTCCAGCGTGGACGGACGCATGCCGAGTTTCGCAGCTGCACCCGTGGGGCCGGACACTTGGCCGCGTGTTTCAGTTAACGCTGTTTCGATCAACGCCTTTTCCTGGGTCGCGAGCATTTGGACTAGCGGCGGGCTCGCGGGCACGGTCTGATCAGGGTCGCGGGACAGCCAACTCTCGTCGACTGAAAACGTTTCCGTTTCGCAAAGAATCACAGAGCGCTCGATTACATTCTGCAGCTCGCGAACGTTGCCGGGCCAGGGATACGACTGAAGGAGTTCCATGCTCTTCTTGCTGACATACCGTATTTTCTTTCCCGCGTCGCTCGCATAGCGGTCGATGAAGTACTCGACCAGGATCGGGATATCCTCCTTCCTCTCCCGGAGAGGAGGAATGTCGATGGGAAAAACGCTCAAGCGATAGAACAGGTCGCTGCGAAAAGCATCAGTTGTCATGGCGGCTTTTAGATCTCGGTTGGTGGCAGAGATCACGCGAACGTCTGCTCGAATTGGCTGATTACCGCCGACGCGCTCAAACTGGCGCTCCTGAAGCACGCGTAACAGAGCAATCTGGGTTTCGCAGGGAAGCTCGCCGACCTCGTCGAGGAACAGCGTACCGCCCTCGGCCATCTCGAAGCGGCCAAGACGGCGCTGCGACGCTCCAGTAAAGGCTCCTTTCTCGTGACCGAAGAGTTCCGAGGCGATCAACGATTGCGGGATGGCCGCACAGTTCACGCTGACGAATGCCCGTGCTGATCGCGGCGACCGCTTGTGGATCGCGCGCGCGATGAGCTCTTTGCCGGTTCCGGTTTCGCCGGAGATAATGATCGTGGATTCAGTTGGGGCGACCTTGGCGACTCGAACTAAGACCGCCTGCAGAGTAGACGAAGTTCCGACGATCTCCTCGAACATCGAAGCCTTGTCGACTTCCTCACGTAGCGCGACGTTTTCGTTGTTCGTGCGATCCTCTGCCCGCTTGCGATCCTCGATGTCGGTTCGGGTCGAGTACCATCGCGTCAGGCGTCCCTGTTCGTCGCGGAACGGGTTGTAACGATTGAGGAACCAGCGATATTGGCCGTCTTTCCTCCGATACCGCAATTCAATTTCGAATGGAAGGCCTCGCAAGAGCCCAGCGTGCCGTCCTTTCTGGAACCGCTCTAGATCTTCCGGATGAATGGCCCGGTCACGAACCTCTTGGCGGGTTACATCATCGATGGTCAACCCTGTGTAGTCGAGCATGGCCTGGTTGGCATAGATCGGTTCTCCTTCCGGGTCGTGGACAACGATCATTTGGCCGATCGCGTCAGTGATCCGGCGGAGCTCGCGCTCGTCCTGACGCAGCTTCTCCTCCGCTTTCTTGCGGTCTTCGATGTCGGTGCTGATGATGTACCACTTTACGACCGTGCCGCTCTCGTCACGCAGCGGCTCGCCGCGTACGAAAACCCACCGATATACTCCATCGTGCCGACGAAGGCGCGCCTCGGTTTCCCCTGGCTCTCCTGACATCCGCACCTCGCGCCATCTGTTCATTAAGGGCGCCAGATCATCGGGATGGATGGTTTCTTGCCATCCATCCCCTTGGGATTGTTCATGGGATAGACCGGTATAGTCATGCCATCGCTGGTTCATGCATTCGTTCGAACCGTCCGGCAAAAAGCTCGAAACAAGCGCCGGAATCGTGTCGAGGGTCCGGCGAAGATCAGCCTCTGACCCGCGTATTTCTTCGAGCACTTGCCGCAGCTTCAGTTCCGCCTGCTTACGATCCTCGATGTCGGTGCTGGTGCCGTACCACTTGACGATGTGGCCTGACTCGTTGCGCACGGCTACTTTCTGGTGCAACATCCATCGGTACTCCCCGTCTGCCCGCCGCACGCGCGCTTCCGCCCCGCTCGGTTCTCCGGAAGCCTGAACGGCGCGCCAATTCTCCATGACCTTTCCCAAATCGTCCGGATGAAATGTCCGTTGCCATCCCAACCCAAGAGCCTCGGTCTGTGAAAGCCCTGTGTAATCGCACCATCGCTTATTAGTAAATTCATTGGCGCCATCGGGCAGACAGGACCATGCCAGCGCGGGGATCGTATCGATCATAATCCGGAGCTGAGCTTCCGATGGATGCATCTCGCAGAAACCTGCTCGATGATATAGCGCTCTTGACGTGGAGGCGCGAGTGTTTGCCACGTTCGCGTCAAACCGGTGAACCCAAGGCCTGGCGGTGACGATCGGGTCTACCCAGATCGCATGATTCGCGGACGTCGGGCGCTTACTTGCTGCGCTGATCGTACGAGATGGAGTAAGCGGCTGACCGCGCTCGCGGAATCGGATCGGCCGAGAGATCGATACCGTCGGTCACGTTGGTTGGGTCGAACACGAGACGGCGCTCATCGGCCGCGCTGGTCGGGGAGATTCGGGTCACCTCCAGCCGTCCCAGCTCGACTAGCCGCCGGTCCGCCGGCCACAAGGCGGTGACGTCGTCTGTCGGATCGCTCTCGCCAGCCAATTGCAGGAGGAGGCGGAAAGCGACAGGACCGTTTCGCAGGCGGCTCTCCAATTCCTCGCGCAGAAAATTCGCACTCCGCTTGCTCGCATCATCAGGGGAGAGATAGGCTTCCCCGGCTTCGGGTATCAAGCGATAGCGGCCGAATCGGCTGCTGCCATCTGCGGCAGTGAACCGAAACGCATGCTCCGCGTAATAGCAGGCCTGCCCGTAGCTTGCCGGAACCGGCTTTTGCGTCAGACGCTCGATGAAGGCACGTGTGGCAGGATGACTCTCGAGAAAACGGGGGACTGCGTCGGGTGCAGGCTTGCCGGTAGCAGGGTCGGAGCGTTGCGCACGCAGAAAAGCGAGAAACTCCTCAGGTGTCCGCGCGGGAAACCCTTCGATGTGGAGCGCCAGGATGTCGGCGTTCTTGCCATCGGGTAACTGGAATTTCACCGCCAGGCGCGCGGGCGTTGGGGATACCATCGTGCACGTCAGGATCCCCGCTCGAATTGGAGAAACGCAATACGGTTGCGACCTCTTGCCCTTGTAGATGCACCGCCCGGCTCACAGCGCGCGCTCCTGCTGAAGCGCGAAACGTACCCGAACAGACGATTCCCTTGGCGTGAACGGGACGAAACCCCGGATGCGGGCCGGCTAGCGCTCTCATGGTCTCCACGAGTTGAGCGACAACGGTTGCCGATGCGGGAGATTCTGACATGGTGGGCCTCCTTCGCAGATGCGGCGGTGTACCTCAGTTGGTGGTGGTCAGGCCTGACCAGCCTGGGCCGCTCTCTCCATGGCGAGTTCGCTTTCCAGGCTCTCGCGGTCCCGTCCGATAGTGGCCACGGCGAGTATCTTCCCGCCGCGCCGGAATGAGAGCTTGCAGTTGTGCTCCTCGATGCTGCCGTCCAAATCCAGCTTGTCCCAAGTCTCAGCGTGACCAACATAGTTGAGGGTGAAATCGTATTGAGTCGTCCAGAAGAACGGCACCGTATCGAACCGCTCGCGGCCGCCGAGTATGTTTCGCGCCGCCGTCTGTCCCTGGCGTTCAGCCACCACCCAGTGCTCGACGCGAATATGGTCCCCGGTCAGCGGATCGGGCCAGCGCGCGATATCTCCGGCTGCGTAGATCTGAGGAACGCTGGTCTCGAGGTACTCGTTCACCAACACGCCCTTGTCGGTCTTGATGCCGGCTCGCTCGGCAAGATCGGTCAGCGGCCGGACGCCGATGCCTATCACGACCAGGTCGGCCTCGATCGCGTTGCCGTCTTTGAGCATGACCCTTCGCTCGTCAATCGCGACAACACTCTGCTGCAAATGGAACACCACGCCGTTTCGTTCGTGCAGACGACGCAGATGTTCGCCCACCTGTGGTCCGAGAACTCGCTCCATCGGCACCCCCTCCGGCGCGACGACGTGGACCTGGAGCTTCCTCTGCGTCAACGAAGCCGCAACCTCCATCGCAATGAAGCTCGCGCCTACCAGCACGACGCGCCCGGCCTTGGCGGCCTTGCCAATGATCGCGCGGCAGTCACTCAGCGAGCGCAAGTAACAAACCTGCGGCGAGTCCGCACCGGCAATCTTGAGCTTCGCCGGCTCCGCGCCCGTCGCCAGGAGCAACGCATCAAATTTGCGGTTGCTGCCATCGGCGAGCTGGACGCTCTTCTTTAGCGGATCGATCGCCGCAATCCGCGTATTCAGGAGCAGTTCGATCTGGTGCTCGCGATAGAAGTCCATCGAGCGCAGCGGGATCCATTCCTCGTTCGCATTACCGGCCAGAAAATCTTTCGACAGATTCGGCCGGTCGTACGGAGTGGCGTCATCCGCGCTTATCATCGTGACGCCGCCAGAATATCCGTCGCGCCGCAGCATCTCCGCCGCGGCGTTGGCTGCAGCGCCGCCGCCCACGATGACTACGTTTTCTGGCGCCTTCGCGGAAACGGCGGGCCGTTTCGTGTCGGGCTGCTTTTCGCGGACGAAGAGCTTGCCGCCGGTCGTTTCAACCTTCCAGGAGCTGACCGGGTCAAGCGCCGGAGCGCGGAGCGCCTCGCCGGTGCGAAGACTGAAACAGGCGTGATGCCATGGGCATCGGACGGTGTCGCCGGCTATAAGGCCTTCGGCCAATGGACCGCCATAGTGGGTACAGGACGCGCCGATGGCGAAGTAAGCATCGCCGCGCCGAGCGACCAGGATCGCCTCGCCGTTGGCGTGGCCCTGCACCATGCCGCCATCGGCAAATTCGGTGATTGAGACTCCCTCAGAAAAGTCAGGTCCGCTCAGTTTCTTTTCTTCGGCCATTGGTTCGCCGGAATTTCTATTTTGAAATCGTGATCAATACTCGCACCGGTGCCGGCCGGGCGCAACGAAGAAGTTCTGGCTTAGCTTCAGAACGCGAGCCTTGTTTTGAGCCGCGTCCATGGTACTTGACCTATTGTGTTCGTTTCGGCCTCGGTAAATCTCTGACGTCATCGAGTGTTGCTGGCTCATTTATTCTAGCTTGGAGGGCGGCCGCCGGGGAGGTGGGAACAGCGGCCGTCTCGGCATCGGCAATGTTGTTTTGGCTGCTGAGCATCGACAGATTTGCGCGCGCTGGCTGATAGCTCGGAACATCCCGGATGAGGTCATGCCAAGTCTGCGAGGCGCGGATGGTCTTTCCCTCCCGTGCGTAGATCACACCCAGCAGGTTGCGCGCGTCCGCTTGTCCTGGACTCAACCTCAGTGACGCCATGGTCTCGCGCTCGGCATCCACCAGCATTCCGCTCCGCTCCTCGGCGAGCGCCAGGTTGAAATGAGCTTCAGGATGTTCCTCGCCAAGGATAACTGCCTTTCGCAGACTGTCCGTCGCTGCATCAACGTCACCGCCGTCCAACTCGGCTAAACCCTGGTTCAGGAACAAGTCCCAAGTTCTAAGTCCAAGCGCTTCGGCGCGCCGATATTCATCGATCTCCGTCGCTCGATCTCCGATCATTCCTTCAGCGAAACCCAAGTGATAGTGAGCCAGCGCGTTGTCTGGATTCTTGCGCAGGATTTCGCGATGAATGCGAATCGCGTCCGAGTAATCTTCGACGCCCAGGGAATAGTCCGCGTTGACATTGCAGACCTGAACTTCGGCTCCATTCGCGGCTCCCTGGCGACAAACCAGTGAAGAAGTCAGCAGTATCGCTGCGACAAGGAATCCTGGCTTCAGCTGTGAAGGTCGATAGTTGAACATGAGAGACTACTTCGTGGAGCAAGGTTCATTCCAAGGGCTGCGCAGGAACTTCCTTCTGATTTGCTTGGGAAGTCGATGAAACGCGTTCGAGGCGCACTCGCGATTCTCCGTTGATTCGCAAGAAGTGAGAACTTCGCCGCATGAGAGACCATTACTCCATCGCCTCAATATCCAGCGTCCTGCGATTGATGCTCATGGAGGCGATGCGGGACGCCAAGGTCGAGGCTTTCATGCCGAGCAATTCCGCTGCGCCGCCTGCTCCGGAAACTTTTCCGTTTGTCTGTTTCAAGGCGCTAATGATGGCCTCGCGTTCCTGGCGTTTCAGTTCGTCCAGGGTCAGAAGCCCAGCCTTCGCTGCCGGTTTCGCTTGCTCGCCACTTTTGTCGGGCCGTGAGGCGGGCAGATCGAAAGTAAGCGGACCTTCACGCCACAAGATGATGGCTCGCTCGACGGTGTTTTGGAGTTCGCGTACGTTGCCGAGCCAGTGATAGGTCGCAAGCTCGTCCAAGGCTGTCTTGCTGATTTGCGGTTCAGGACGTTTCATCCGACGCGCGCTCTGTCTGATGAAATGCGCGACAAGTGGCCCGATGTCGTCGCGACGCTCTCGGAGCGGCGGGACCTCGATTGGAAAGACGCTCAAACGATAGAAAAGATCCTGGCGGAAGCGACCCTCGTCCACCTCCTTCTTCAAGTCCCGATTGCTCGCGGCGATAACCCGTACATTAACTTTGCGGGTGCGCGTGTCACCGACCCGTTCAAGCTCCTGCTCCTGCAAGACGCGCAGCAGCTTGGCCTGCATCGCGGGCGGCACTTCGCCGATTTCATCGAGGAATAGGGTACCGCCATCGGCGAGTTCAAAACGGCCCGGCTTGTCCTTGAGCGCGCCGGTAAACGCTCCCTTCACGTGCCCGAAGAACTCGCTCTCGAAAAGACCTTCAGGCACCGCGCTGCAATTCAGTTTGATCAGCGGGCGTTCGCGTCGCGCGCTTTGCTCGTGGATGGCCCGCGCGACGAGCTCCTTTCCCGTACCGCTTTCCCCGGCGATCAGGACGGTAGCATCGGTGGGCGCAACGAGTTGAACCTGATGCATAACCTTTCGCAAGCCGGAACTTCCTCCGACGATGTCGCCGAAATTCTGTTCGCTGCGGATTTCATCGAGCAAATAGGCGTTCTGACTTTCCAGTCGCGTCCTTTCCTTTTCCAGCGCCAGGTTCTCCTTACGAGTTCTCTCCTCCGCCTGTTTACGATCCTCGATGTCTGTGCCTGTCGCATACCAGCGAATGACCTCTCCTCGCCCATCGCGAAACGGTTTATATTGAACCAGGAACCATCGGTACTGACCGTCTTTGCGGCGCGCTCGCTGTTCGTTTTGAAAAGGAACTCCCCGCGATAAAGCTTGCTGGCGTTTCTCGCGTAGTCACTCAACATCTTCCGGATGGGAGGCACGGTCGCGGAAGTCGACCGCCATCACCTCTTCTCTGGTCAGACCGGTGTAATCCATCACCGCCTGATTCGAGTACAGGAATTCACCCTCGGGGCTCAGAACAGAGATCAGCTGAGGGATGGCATCTATGATCGTTCTTGCCTGTTCGAGTTCAGCGACCTTCTCCGCGTATAGTCGCAATTCCATCTGATTCATCGCGAGCGCCGCCAACATCGTGAGCATTTCCGTCTCGCCCGGCTCCAACTCACGCGGCTTTTGGTCGAGAACGCAGACCGTCCCGAGATTCAAACCGTCATGGGTGCGCAGCGGAGCGGCCGCATAGAAGCGGATGCCCAGAGCGGGCACGAGGGGATGGCCGACTGCGCGCTCGTCGTGAGCAGCGTCGCGCAAGTAGAAAACCCCCGGCGAGAGGATCGCCGACGAACATAACCCGGCGTCGCGTGCGCAGTGATCAGCGTCGATACCGAGGCGCGACTTGAACCATACACGGTCCTCGTCCACCAGACTGACGACCGCCATCGGCACCTGGAAAAGAGTTGCGGCCATCTCCGCGATGCGGTCGAAAGCCGGTTCCGGCGGTGTGTCGAGGATTTGGTACCGTCGGAGCGCGTTTAAGCGCGCCGCTTCGTTCGCTGGGTGCTGAGTCTGCGTTTCCATCTGATTGCCCTTTCTTTTGCAGGCGTCGTCGAATCAGAAAGCTCAGTGCGCGATTTCTGAAAGTTCCAAGACCTCGATTTTTATTGCGACTTCCGATTTCCCCTGACTCTCGGTGCCGTCAGTGTTGTCACTTATTCGTCTAGTGCAGACTGCAGCGAGTCGATCAGCGCCTCGTCGCTGAAAGGTTTATTCAAGAAGCTGATCGCTCCCGCCCGCAACGCCCGCTCCCGTGTCTTTTCGTCGCGATGAGCCGTGATGAAGATGATGGGGATCGGGTTAGTACTAGCC
>JBAWCX010000132.1:0-5697 GCA_049590495.1 Binatus sp. (SeqCode) | reverse complement strand
ACGTAGGATTTAACCGGCACCCGACTGAACCCCGGTCCCAACTCTCCGCATGATTAATCCCCGCCTCGACCGCAGCTTCGACTTTGCCGCCGACGTGCCCGAGCCCGGCCTCGCGACCCGCGCATGGCGCTTCTCGAACGTGGTCTGGCTCGCGGCCTACGTGTACGCCGGCTACAAAGGCACCCAGCTCTGGACGCGCTTCATCAGCGCTCGCGACAAGGCCGAACTCTTCCGCCGCCAGGACCTGCGCGCCGCACAAGCGCTGAACCGCACCGCGCTCCGCCTCGAAGGTCTGCTCATCAAGGCATGCCAGTTCATCGCGACTCGTGCCGACGTGCTCCCCGACGAATGGGTCTCTACCCTGTCCAGCCTGCACGATCGCGTCCCGCCGCGGCCGTTTGCGATGATCCGCGAGCAGATCGAGCGCGAACTCCGCCGCCCGCTCGAGGCCGTCTACGCCGAGTTCGATCCCGCGCCGCTGGCATCGGCATCGCTCGCGCAGGTGCATCCGGCGCGCCTTCACGATGGCCGTCGATGCGCCGTGAAAGTTCAGTATCCCGGTATCGACGGCATCGTCCGCGCCGATCTCCGCAACATGACCACGGTGCTCTATTGGCTCGCGAAGCTCGAGCGCGACTTCGACTATCGCGTCCTGATGCGCGAGGCGCTCAAGTACGTCCCGATGGAGCTGGACTTCATTCACGAGGCCGACAACGCCGAGACGATGCGCCGCAACTTCGCCGCGAACGCCGACGTGATCGTTCCCGAGGTCTATCGCGAGTTCACCACGCGCCGCGTGCTCACGATGGAGCTCCTCGAAGGCATCAAGGTCACCGACGTTGACGCGCTCGAGCGTGCCGGAATCGACAAACACGCCGTCGCGCAAAAGCTCGTCGAGATTTTCTGCGACCAGGTCCTGCGCGACGGCTTCTTCCACGCCGATCCGCATCCCGGCAACATACTTATTCAGCCCGGCCCCAAAATCGTCCTGCTCGACTTCGGCCTGGCCAAGGATTTCCCGCCCGCGTTCCGCGACGGCATCGTGCGGCTGACATTTTCAATCCTCACCGCGAATCGCGACGGAATAATCAAGGCGTTCCATGAGCTGGGCTTTCGCACGCGCAACGGCAATCCCGACACGCTGCTGGCGTTCGCCGATTTGTTCCTCGGCAGTACCATCAAGCAAAAGAAGGCGTACGCGGATAAGGACCTCATCGAGCAGTTCAACGAAGAGCTGCCGCGCGCGATCCGCGCCAACCCGGTCGTCGAAGTTCCCGCCGACGTCTTGCTGGTGGGCCGCATGATGGGTCTGCTGAGCGGACTCGGCAAATCGCTCGACTCGCAAGTCGATCTGTTCACCACCATCATGCCGCACGCGCAGCGCCTCATGATGGCGCAGCCCGCCCCCGCGCCTATCGCCCCTGCCGACGCTCCGGTGAACACTCCCGCCGGCAAGTAGCCCGGTCCGGTTTCCTTCGCGCGTCCGGTTCATGGCACTGTTTGCCGTCGGGATTTTCGATGTGGAGTCCAACTGATGTCTGATCGACGCAATAAACTTGTGCCGCTGGCGGCGGAACTCGCGGCTGACTTTGCCACGCGCGCTGGAGAACACGATCGCGCCAATTCATTCCCGGTCGAAAACGTCGACAAGATGAAAGCGGCCGGATACACCGCGCTCGTCATTCCCGAAAAACACGGCGGACTCGGCGCCGACCTCGAGGATTTCGCGCTCTGCCAGGAGCAGCTCGCGCAAGGCTGCGCCGCGACCACCATCGCCATCAACATGCACCTGTTCGGCATCGGCAGCATGGTCGAGCGCGCCACCGGCCGCCCGCAGGAGGAGTTGTTCTTCGACGTCATCGGGCGCGGACACCAGATCCTCGGCGGCGGCATCAGCGAGCCCGAGACCGGCGGCGATTGGGGTCACTTCGCGACGCGCGCGCGCCGCGACGGCGAGCACTACGTTCTCAACGGTCGCAAAACTTTCACCAGTCTATCGCCCGTGATCGATCTGTTCATGGTGATGGCGACGATCGAGGACTCGAATCCGCCTGCCTCGGCCACTTTCGTCGTGCCGCGCGGCATTCCCGGCTTCGAGCTGATCGAAACGTGGGACGCGATGGGGATGCGGGCGACGGCCAGCCACGACCTGGTGATCAAAGACGTCCGCGTGCCCGCGATCGCGATGGCCGAGTCGCGGCCCGTCGGGCCCGTCAACGACCAGGCGATTTCGCTGTTCGCATGGTTCAGCATTTCCGTCGCCGCGACTTACACCGGCGTCGCGATTGCCGCATTGAAGTTCGCAAAGGAATTCGCCGGCCGCCTCAAACCGCTCGCGCAGCCGCGGACGATCAAGTATCTGCCCGGCATCCAGTTCGCCATCGCCGAGGCCGAAGCGCTGATCGCGCAGTCGCGCGCGCTCTATATCGGCGTCGCCAACGACTACATTCGCGATCGTGCGTCATTCAAGGGCGAGTCGGGATTGGCGCGAGTCGTGATGCCGAAATACGTCGCGACCAACAACGCGATCCGCGCGGTGGACTACTGCATGGAGGTCGTCGGCGCGCACGGAATGCTGAAAAAGTTCCCGATGGAGCGCTACTACCGCGACGTCCGCGCCGGCCCGAATCATCCGCTGTCCAACGCCCGCGCCCGCGAACTGCTCGGCAAAGTCGCGCTAGGCATTGGCTTGTCCGAAACCCCGCGCTGGTAAATCTGTAGATCAACGGTCCTTGACGCCAGGGGAAATCCGACCTATGAGGAGGCGGCGCCGCCCAGTTCCGATAGGCGGTCCAAAACGACTTGTACACAACGTTGATAGCAACGGTCGCGGCGCTCGGCGGCCTTTTGTTTGGCTTCGACACCGGCGTGATTGCCGGCGCGATGTTGTTCATCGTCCCCGACTTCCATCTTGGTCCGGCCCAGCAGGGACTCGTGGTCAGCGCCGTGACCTTTGGCGCGTTGTTCGGCGCGCTGGTCGGCGGAACTTCCTCTGACGCAATCGGCAGGCGCCGGACCAACATCGCCGCCGGATTGAGCTTTGTTGCAGGCTCAGTCTTCTCGGCGCTCGCGCCCAACGTCGACGTTCTGATCGCGAGCCGCGTGCTCATCGGACTGGCGATTGGACTTACCTCCGTCGCGGCGCCGATGTATATCGCGGAGCTGTCGCCGCCGCGCAATCGCGGCAAGCTGGTATCGCTATTTCAACTGGCGATCACCGTCGGCATCCTCGTCTCCTACACTGTTGATCGAGCTTTGGCGCCCGAGCACGCGTGGCGCTGGATGCTCGGGCTCGCGTTCATCCCCGGTGCGTTGCTGGTGCTCGGAATGATTGCGATGCCCGAGTCGCCACGATGGCTCCTGAAAACGGGTTCAGAAGAAGCCGCGCGACGAGCGCTTTCGCTGGTGCGGTCGCCGGACGAAATCGATGCGGAGGTACGCGAGATTCACGAAGACCTCGCGCACAATCTGCCCGCTGCGTGGTCAGAGCTGTTGATGCCCGGACTTCGTCCGGCGCTGCTGGTCGGTGTCGGGCTGGCCGTTTTCCAACAGGTGACCGGCATCAACACGATTATCTATTACGCTCCCCAGATCTTTCAGAGGGCCGGCCTGGACAGCGCGACCACTGCATTGGCGGCAACCGCCGGGATCGGTGTGGTGAACGTGCTGTCCACGTTGATCGCAATTTGGCTGGTCGACCGAGTCGGAAGAAAGCCGCTGCTGTTGGCCGGACTCGTTGGAATGACATTAAGTTTGGCGGCGCTGGGCGCTGCTCAAAGCTTTGGTTCAACCTTCGATGTTAACCAACACTGGCTTGCGCCAATTACCGTAGGATTCATTGGACTCTACATCGTGTGCTTCGCGTTCTCGCTGGGACCGGTCGTATGGTTGATGATTTCTGAAATCTTTCCCAACCGGGCGCGGGCGCGAGCCGCCGGAATCTCGACCGCGGCCAACTGGACCGCGAACTTTTTCGTCAGTCTTTCATTCCCGGTGCTGCAGGCGACGATCGGACCGTGGCTGTGGTTCCTCTATGCCGCGATGGGAGTAGCAGCGCTCATTTTCATCCTCGATTGGGTTCCTGAAACCAAAGGAAAATCGCTCGAGGACATCTCGCGTCAGTGGCGGACCGCACAAGTGGGGGTTGGTGTTGATCACTAGTCCTTGCCGCAGAGAACGACCGGTGTTGCGGTTTCGAGTAACCGTGCTGGTCGCCAACTTCGTGTTCCTCTGCATCTGTTCGACGGCGGCGCACGCGCAGACGTTCTCTACGCCGTGGATGCACGCGACAAACCAGGATTGGGCCTCCGAATGGGGCGTCCTCGATCCTATGATTTTGTTCGCCCCCGGATCATGGGCTCAGCTACAAGGGGCGACCGGAAATTGGGATGGCGTGCGTAGTGACCTCGCCGGCGCTGGTGTCTCTCTTTTCGGCTCCTACGAAAGCGAATCCGCCGGTAACCCGGTCGGCGGAGAAGTGCACAAGTTCCGCTACACTCACAACATCGCGCTCGGGATCGCAGTTGATCTCCAGAAACTGATCGGCCTCGAGGACACCTACTTCCTTGCGTCGGCATCGGAACGCACAGGCAATAGTTTGTCGAACGACATCCCCAACTCTCTTCAGGTACAGCAGATTTTCGGCCATCAAACGATACGACTGGTGGACCTGGCCGTCGAACATCTATTTTTCGACAAGAAGCTCGATATCGTTGGCGGCCGTATCAACGCGCTCGACGACTTCGCGACTTCGCCCTATTACTGTTTTGCGCAAAACCTCGGCTTCTGCGGCAATCCGCTGAGTATTCCGACCAACGCCAACGTTCCGAGCTATCCGGGCGCGGCCTGGGGAATTCGGGCGCGCTACCAGGCCACGCCAGAGTTTTACTCGATGACGGGCGCATACAATACCTACCGGGATTTCCGCAGCGATAAATTCCACGGCGTTGATTTCAGCCTCCGGCACAATTCCGGCGTCGCAATCATGCAGGAACTCGGCTATTCGCCCAAGCAGACGCGAGACGCCGGATTTCCCGGAACCTACAAGCTCGGCGGGCTCTACGACTCCGAACCAAGGCTGCAATTCAGGACCGGTCAGATGCGCGGCGGAACCTGGCAGATGTACGTGACGGGACAGCAGCGGCTTCTGCGCCGGCCGGAGGGCGCAACCAACCCTCATCAGGGTTTGTGGTCATTCCTCGCGTTCAGTTATGCGCCGCCAAAGATGAACACCGATGAGTATTTCTGGGATGCGGGACTGTTGTACTTCGGGCTGATTCCGCACCGCGCCTACGACGAGTTGGGCCTGTTTGGAATCTGGAGCCAGTTTTCGAGCGATCTCCGCGACGCTCAGCGCGCAAGCCACCAGCCGACACAGACGCATGAAGCGATCATCGAAGCCAACTACATGTACAACGTGACCCCATCGCTCACCGTGCAACCGGATATCCAGGGCGTGTTCCGGCCAAATGGCACCGGCCTGATCAGCGACACGCTGGTTCTCGCAGTGCAAGTGACAATTGCCCTCTAGGAAGAACCGTACGTAAATCCTGCTTTTTGTCGGATGCTGTCGATTGATCTGCATGGTCGTGCTGGACGCTTCACCCCGCGAGTAATAGTTTCCTCTACCGTGATAAATGAAATCGAACAGGTTGCGCTCCGCGCCGCGCGTGCCGCCGGCAGAATTCATCTCAAACG
>JBAWCX010000131.1:0-14198 GCA_049590495.1 Binatus sp. (SeqCode) | reverse complement strand
ATGTACCAATCTCCCTCGATGCGTTTGTATCGAATGAAACCGATGTGGTTCTGTGGGTCCTCGGCGCTTTCTCCTGATTCCTTCCGTTCAAGGCAGGGTGGGTAGTCGGACACGCGGTGCGACGTTGGTGTTCCGCAGTGTACGTAACTCAAAGTGTGTACCATCGTAAAGAGGATTCCAAATGATAGCTCACGATCCCATGTGGCGATTTCAACGTCGCCGGATTTCGGGTCTCTGGCAGTTCCATACGCCACTTCTGCGCGGTGAAAAACCTCGCGATACTGATTCCACCTTTGCTCGGGAAATACCCGCGATTCGTTCAACTCGTTGTCGTCTGTTGTCGTGAAGTCATACGCGATTCGGGTCATGCGGACGTCTTCATCCATCATTTTAACAATCTGTTCCAGGTCGGCTCGATGCTCGTAGAACCGGCGTTCCAGCGAGGCATCAGACGGAGGTGGCCAATAGAAGGTTCCAACCAGCACCAGAGCGAGAAGAATCAGCACATGAGCGAGGAAAAGAACGCAGCCAACCACGGCGAGCAGAATCCGGGCTATGCGACGAAGCAACCTCACCGATCGCACCTCAATCCCGTCACCACGCGCCTCCTCGGACGATTGTTACCTAACTTTCGCGACGCTGGCGATACTGGTCGCAAGGCCGATCCTTTTATATGATCGCTTCGATTGCCGCAGTGCGTTTTGCAAGGGAGACTAGTCATATGAAAGTCGTTGTCGATCAGAAATTGTGCGAGGGAAATATGAGGTGCCAGGAGGCCGCGCCGGAAGTGTTCGAGGTGCGCGACGACGATAAGAGCCATCTGCTGATCGAAAATCCGCCCGAGCGCATGCGCGAGAAGCTCAAGCTCGCGGCGCGGCTATGCCCGCGCCAGGCCATTACTGTCGCCGATGACTAGATGACTCGCCGCGCGCGACAGGTCAGAATGCGAAATCGAGACGGAAATCGCGGCATTGCGGAGATATTCGCCAATGGAAACTGAACAGGCGCTGTCACTCGAATCGTTGAACATCATTGGTCCCGACCATTACATGCAAAACGGCTATCCGCATCGCGAATGGACCTACCTGCGCAAGCATAAGCCGGTTTTCTGGTGCGAGCATCCAAAGACCGATCCCTTCTGGGCGATTACCAAGCACGCCGACATCATTCAGATCTCGAAGCAGCCACGCCTGTTCCTCAACGGCCCGCGCCTGCTCATCTTCGTCAACGAGGAAGGCTTCGAGGAGAGTCCGACGCCGCCGTTCCGCCACCTGCTCGACATGGATCCGCCCGACCACGGCGAATATCGCGTCGTCGTCAGCCGCCATTTCACGCCGCGCGGCGTAAGTCCGCTTGGGCCCGAAATCGAGAACATCACGCGCGAAGTGCTCGACGACGTCACCGGCCGCGACACCTGCGACTTCGTCACTGACGTCTCGTCCAAGATTCCGCTCGCTGTCATCGCAGAGCTGCTCGGCGTTCCGCACAAGGATTGGGAACAGCTCTTCCGATGGACCAACGAGACGATAGGCGGCGGCGACCCCGAGTTCCAGGCTGGAACGAGCGCACAGGAAACGATGGATCGTTCGCGGCTCGGCCTCTTCCAGTATTTCAGCGACATGGTCGCGGAGCGGATGAAGCATCCGACCAACGACATCACCAGCATCGTCGCCAACGGCAAGGTCAATGGCGAGCCGATCCCGCAGTTCGAGATGCTCTCCTATTATTTCCTGCTGGTCGTCGCGGGCAACGAGACCACGCGCAACGCGACCACCGGCGGCCTGCAGGCTTTCATCGACAATCCGGGCGAATGGCAGAAGCTCAGGCGGAATCCCGCGCTGATCGACTCGGCCGTCGAAGAGATCGTGCGATGGACGACGCCGGTCATCCAGTTCGCGCGCACCGCGACCGAAGATACCGTCGTGCGCGGCCAGAAGATCAAGGCCGGCGAGTCGGTCTGCCTGTTCTATCCGTCGGCGAATCGCGACGAGGAAGTTTTCAAGGATCCTTTCAAGTTCGACATCAGCCGCAATCCGAATCCGCACATCGCGTTCGGCATCGGCGAGCATTTCTGCCTGGGCGCGAACCTGGCGCGGCTCGAACTGAAAATTATTTTCAGCCAGCTGGCCGAGCGCCTCGATCACGTCGAGCAGGCCGGCCCCATCGAGCGGCTGCGCTCGAGCTTCGTCGGCGGCATCAAGCACATGCCGATCCGGCTTAAGATGAAGCCGGCGGCCAAGGCGGCTTGAAGGGCCCCCCATGATTACTGCGCGCAAATCCGCTGACCGCGGACGCACGAAGATCGACTGGCTCGATAGCCGCCACAGTTTCTCGTTCGGCGACTATTACGATCCCGGCCAGATGGGATTTCGCACGCTGCGCGTCATCAACGAGGATCGCGTCCGCCCGGGCGCGGGGTTTCCCACCCACGGGCATCGCGACATGGAGATAATTACCTACATTCTCGAAGGCGCGCTCGAACACAAGGACAGCCTCGGCACCGGCTCGGTGATTCGTCCCGGCGAGGCGCAGCGGATGAGCGCCGGCGCGGGAATCACGCACAGCGAATTCAATCATTCCAAAACCGAGCCGGTTCATTTTCTGCAAATCTGGATCACGCCCGCGACGCGCGGCATCGCACCAGGCTACGAGCAGAAAACTATCGACGATGCCAAAGCGCACGGCGGCTTTGCAGCGGTAGGCGCTCCCGACGGCGGCGACCGATCAGTGAAGATTCACCAGGATGCGGCGTTGTCGGTCGCAAAGCTCGAACGCGGACAGAGCGTCACGACAAATCTGAAAAAGGGCCGGTACGGATGGATCCAAGTCGCGCGCGGCGACGTGACAGTCAACGGTGTCGCGCTGGCGGAAGGCGACGGCGCCGCGATCAGCGACGAAGACAAGGTAAGCATCGTCGCCAACTCTCCCGCCGAAGTCTTGTTCTTCGATCTGGCCTGAGCCGCGAGCCCTCAACCCTTCGTCGCGGCGAGCAGGCGCGCCAGGTCGTAGTTCCGTAGCTGCTCGATCCTATCCACCGTCACGTCGGGCGTCATGTACTTGGCGACTTCCTTCGCGTCGGCGGCGTAATGCCCCTGCTTGGGAAACACCGTCGTCACGCCCGCGCCCCAGGTTTTCTTGACCGCGTCGAGAATCCGCACCTTGTCATCGATCAGCACGTAATGGTCCGCGGGATAGCGCGCCTTCACGTCGTCGAGTTCCTGTTCCTTGTGGATGTAAATCATCACCTTGGCATCGACGGCTTCGCGCAGTCCCGAGCGCTCGACCTTGAGCGGCTGAAAAATCATGTCGCCATCGGACAGGATCGCCGTCTCGCCGTATTGCTTGTACTGCTCGATCACGTCGAGCGCGCAGGGGAACAGCCGGTTCGCGAAGTGGTAGTTCATGAGGAAGTACGAGACCGCGATTATTCCGAAGTCGCGCGGATGATTGACGCGGTAGCGTTGCAGCGCGCCAAGATAGTCCGCGTAGCCGAGCTCGGTGCGCAGCTCCTCGAAATATTCCCAGTAGCGCTGCTGCGAATCGCTGCCGATGTCGCGCTCGAGGTTGGTCTTCATGTCGGCGACGATGTGATCGTTGTCGATCAGCGTGTTATCGACATCAAATAAAAACACCACATGCTCTGTGCTCATCGGTGAAGATCCTCCGCCGACAATGATTGCGATTCTAACGCACTGAGGGAATCCGGGTGGCGCCGCGCGCGCTCGATTCGTAGCACGCCTCGACCACCGCCATCGTGCCGATTGCGTCTTCGACGCCCGACACCAGTTTTGAATCTTCGCCGGCGGCGAATCGCTGCAGATTCGACATCGGACCCTCGAACGCCTCGAGGAACCACGAACCGCGCAATGCAATCGCGTTCCAACCATTCGAATCTTCACTCGCGATTTCGAGCGTGTCAGGCTCGCCCGCGGGATAGTTGAGATTCACGCCCATCTTCGCGATCGCGGCGCCGCGCGTACCCTCGAGCTTGAGCTGCGACATCTCGTGCCGTCCGCCAAACGTATGCGCGTGATTCATCGTCAGGCTGCATCGAATCGTGTCGCCGTAATCGAGCACGATACTGGTGCGCGTGTCGGAATAGTCGGGCATCTCCGGATGCCGCACGCCTTTGCAATACACGCCGCGAGGTTCGCCAATCAGCGACCGAATCAAGTCGAGGTAGTGAATCGAATGCATCAGCACTTCGAGGCGCGGCACGCCCTTGAGGAACGCCCAGTAATTCCACGGCGTATGCAAATTGATCCGCACTTCGACGTCGAGCACCTCGCCGAAGACGCCGCGCTCGAGCGCGTCCTTGATTGCCAGCATATTGGGCGCGAAGCGAAGCTGGAAATTCACCGCGGCCAACAGCCGGCGCTCGCGGCAAATCGCAACGATGCGGCGCGCGTCGGCCAGGTCGCGGCCCATCGGCTTTTGAATCAGCACCGCGGCGCCGACCGGCAGCCGTTCCAGCACGCCCGCGATATTTTCAGGTGGGATCGCAACGTCGAAAACTACGTGGCGCATGGACGCGGCTTCGTCGATCGAGTCGAACACGCGCGGAATTGCAAACGCCTCTGCCCGTTCCCGGCTCGCCTTCGGGTTCACGTCGAAAATGCCGGCGACCGGAAAGCCAAGACGTTTGTAAACCGGCAGATGAGCGTCGCGAACGATACTTCCCGCGCCGATCACGACAATCGGTCTCGGCGCCGACGGACGCGGCCACGACTGCCGCAGATCGGTGATGGAGAGTGGCGTTTGAGTCGTCATCGCCGGTCGCGCGATGCTACCATGCCGCGCAGAGGAAGCGATCATGGCGCGCACAATTTCCGGACTCTCGGTCCGCGACATCCGAACCCCAACCTCCAGAACGCTCGCCGGCTCCGACGCTGTGCACACCGACCCCGACTATTCCGCGACCTACATAGTCCTGACCACCGACGCCGGCGACGGCCTCGAAGGCCACGGCATGACCTTCACGATCGGACGCGGCAACGAAGTGGTAGTCGCAGCGGTGCGCGCCCTGCAGCATCTGGTGGTCGGCTCGAAATACGAAGACATAGTCGCCGACCTGGGCGGCTTCTGGCAGCGGCTCACGTTTGAAAGCCAGCTTAGATGGATCGGTCCCGAGAAAGGCGCGATCCATCTCGCGACCGCGGCAATCGTAAATGCGGTCTGGGATCTCTACGCCAAAATCGAACGTAAGCCGGTGTGGAAACTCGTCGCCGACATGACGCCCGAGCAGTTCGTCTCGTGCATCGACTTCCGCTATCTCACCGACGCGCTCACTCGTGGCGAGGCGCTCGAAATCCTGCGCGGCAAATTCGCAACGCGCGGCGAGCGCGAAGCGCAGATGCGAAAAGAGGGCTACCCGGCCTACATCACGTCCGCCGGATGGATGGGATATCCCGACGACAAAGTTCGCCGACTCTGCCGCGAGGCGCTCGCCGCGGGATGGAGCCGGTTCAAAATAAAAGTAGGCCGCGACTCGGCCGCCAACGTTCATCGCGCGGCGCTCGTCCGTGAAGAAATCGGACCGCGCGCCGTCATGATGATGGACGCGAACCAGGCGTGGGACGTCGGCGAGGCGATCGAGTTCATGCGCCCGCTCGCGCGTTTCAATCCGCTGTGGATCGAAGAGCCCACCAGCCCCGACGACGTCCTCGGTCACGCGACGATTCGCCGCGCGATTGCGCCGATCGGCGTCGCGACCGGAGAGCACGCCGCCAATCGCGTGATGTTCAAGCAGTTGATGCAGGCCGGCGCGATCGACTTCTGCCAGTTCGACAATTGCCGCCTTGGCGGCCTCAGCGAGGCGCTCGCCGTCCTGCTGCTCGCCGCGAAGTTCGGCGTGCCGGTTTGCCCGCATGCGGGTGGACTGGGCCTGTGCGAGTATGGCCAGCATGTTTCGCTGATCGACTACATCTGCGTGAGCGGCAGCCTCGACAACCGTATGATCGAATTCGCCGATCACCTGCACGAGCACTTCAAGGATCCGGTGGTGGTGCGCGGCGATCGCTACATGACGCCGACCGCCCCCGGCTTCAGCATCGAGATGCTCCCCGCGTCGCTCGCGGCCTTCGAGTTTCCGGCTGGCGCGGAATGGAAAAAATAAAATTACTGGTTGTTGAACATAAGCACGGCGCGTTTCGTCAGTGAGAGAGAAAGGGTCCTATCCAAATGAACCACCGAATCAGATTACCGTTATTCTTCCTGCTTACTATTTTGGTGGCAGCGATGTCGTCGATGCGGTCCGCGACGGCGGACTCCGGTGACGCCAGCACAGCGGCCGCGCTCCAGGCCGCGATCGCGGGAGCGCAGCGTCCCGAGGCAAACAAGGCTCGCGATAAATATCGCCATCCGCTCGACACGCTCACCTTCTTCGGGATTAAGCCCGATATGACCGTGGTCGAAATCTCGCCCGGAACGGGTTGGTACACCGAGATCCTGGCGCCGTTTCTCAAAGACCACGGCAAGCTCTACGAAGCGGTCGGGGGAGGGACGGGCGCCAGGACCTTCGAGGAGAAGCTCAAGGCCGATCCCGCGGTTTATAGCCAAGTCATCGTAACTACGCTCCAGCCGCCGGCCGAAACCGAAATCGCGCCCGCGGGCTCGGCTGATATGGTCCTGACGTTTCGCAACGTTCACGACTGGCTGCCGCGCGGCACCACGGAAGACTACTTCAAGGCTTTTTACCGCGCGCTCAAACCCGGCGGAATCCTGGGAGTAACCGACCATCGCGCCGATCCGTCGCAGCCGCAGGATCCGAAAGCCAAGAATGGATACGTGCGCCAGGACTATGTGATCCAACTAGCGGAGCAGGCCGGCTTCAAGCTGACGGGCACGTCGGAAATCAACGCGAATCCCAAGGACCTGCGCGATCAGCCGGTGTGGAATCTGCCGCCAACCTTGCGCCAGGGTGAAAAGGATCGCGCCAAGTATCTGGCAATCGGCGAGAGCGACCGCATGACGCTAAAGTTCACCAAGCCAACGACCTCGAATTAAACAAATATCACGCCGTTGAGTGTAGCAGAGAAGATCGGTCACTTGCCTGAGTGGTGAGCACGTCCTTTCCCCGGGCGAGGCTCCTTTGAGGGTTGGAGGGATGCTTCCAGGGCCTGCCTGATATAGCGCTGGTATGGGATACCTCGGCGATGCGCGACGGCGCGAACGGCGTTCAGGAGCTCTTCGGAGATTCGAAGATTGACCGACTTTTGTTTGGGTCTGAACTCGAACTGAAACGGCGCGAAGTTTTCGGCGCTTATGTAATCGGACAAATCCTGGTCAAGAAAGTTTTCCGCTTCTCTATCGGTTTTGAACACGGGCAATTTCTTGCTCATATTTTTCAATCTCCTTCCTGTGCATGTAGCGGGCGCTTATGGGCCGCATAAGTATTCCGCCGCCGGTTTGCCTCGGCGTGAAAACGACGAGGGTGTATCGCCCTGCTTCCGTCCGCCCGATTGCCAGGAAACGCTGCTCCGCGCGCGAATTCTTGATGTCCGGCACAATCAGGGTCGCGGCGTGAGCGAGAACGTGCTCCACTTCAGCGACCGAAACGCCGTGTTTCTGACACTTCGAATGATTAGCCTTGTCCCACGCGAATCCTGCAGAGGCGATCTTTTGCATGCACGTGCTCAGTGTAGGCGAACGCCTATACAAATGTCAACGCATTCTGCAGCGACTATTCTCATGCCAGCTAAGAATGGAAAAAGTAGCTCGCGACAATCACAGCGTGAAGACCAGCTTCATCTCGGCCCACCATTCTCCCGGTTGTGCGCCGGGCACCGGCTCCTGCATCGAGGCCATCAGCTGCTGCCATTCGCGATTGCGTGGATTGCTCGCCTCGTAGCGCGCAAAGTCGCGCGCGGGGTCGAACGCGTCCGTCGTCTCCATGAACATGAAGAGCTGGCGGCCACGCATGAAGATGAGCATCCGCTCGATGCCGATGGACTTGAGCCCGCGCTCGACCTCCGGCCAGATCGCGCGATGGTGCTCGAGGTAGCGCTCGATGATCTTCGGGTCGTCCTTCAGGTTGATGGTGCGGCCGTACTGTTTCATCAGAATGCGAGCACGCCGCCGTCGATCGGATATGCCTGCCCAGTGATGAACGAGGCCTCGTCCGAACACAGGTAGAGCGCGAGCGCGGCGACTTCTTCGGGCGTACCCATTCTGCCCAGCGGCTGATACTCCGAAAGTTGCTTGAACATCTCGGCCTCACGCCCTGGATAAGTCGAGCGGAGGTATCCGTCGACGAACGGCGTATGGACGCGCGCGGGACAAATGCAGTTGCATCGGATGCCGCGCTTCACGTAGTCGACTGCGATCGATCGGGTCATCGTCAGCACCGCGCCCTTGCTCATCGAGTAGGCGAAGCGGTCTGTGAGCCCGATCAGCGACGCAATCGAAGCGAGATTGAGAATCACGCCGCCCCCGCTCGCGAGCATCCTGCGCACGGCAGCGCGCGAACACAGGAATATCCCCTTCACGTTGACCGAATAGATCCGGTCGAAGTCGTCTTCCGAGGTGCTCTCGACCGTGCCGATGTGCGCGATTCCGGCGTTGTTCACCAGAATGTCGATGCGCGGCGCGTTGCGATCGGAATCGATGCGTGCGAAGGCGGCTTCCACCGAATCAGCCATCGCGACATCGCATTCGACGGCAGACGCGGCGCCGCCGGCCGCGCGAATACTCTCGACAACAGCGCCGGCCGCTTTGAGATCGCGATCGAGAGCGAGAACACGCGCGCCGTTTTGTGCAAACGTCGATGCGATCGCGATGCCAATCCCCGAACCGGCGCCGGTGACGATCGCGGTCTTGCCGTCGAGCCGAAACACCTCGGAACAGTAAAACAGGCGAGCGCTAGATGACAACCAGTCCGGTCAGTTGTCTTCACGTTCGCGCAAAACCCGGTTGATCCTAGCCATCAGCTCGCCCGAGTTGAACGGCTTGGTGATGTAGTCGTCGGCGCCGAGCGAGAAACCCTTGACCACCTCGGCTTCTTCGCGATGCGCGCTCACCAGGATCACCCGCATGTTCCTGGTGAGAGAGTCGCCACGCAGTGCGGTCAGCGCTTCGAACCCATTCATATGCGGCATCGACACGTCCAGCAGCATCAGGTCGGGCTTCTTCTTGCGAGCAATCTCGATTGCCTGCGCACCGTCGTGCGCGATGTCACACTCGAAATGAAAGTGCTTCAGGATCGTTGAGATCATCACTATGGTTGTGGCGTCATCATCCGCGAGCACTATGTGCCGGGTGCCGTTTCGGACCGGGTACTGAATCGCCGCCGCCGCACTCTCGACGAATCTGAGGAGGCGGTAGGCCCTGAGTAATAGTTCATCAGGCTGGCACGGGCGCATGATAAAATCGCGGCTCAGGTCCGCGAACGCGCCGACTCGCAACACTAGCTCCTCAAACGTGCCGACGATGACCGCCGGCTTGCGGCTGCGCGCGATCATTTCGATCGGCGCCGGCTGCTCCCCAGCAGCGGCGGCAGACGCGTTGACCAAGCAGGCATCGAAGTGAGAGATGCCGTTGAGCCCGGGAATATTCGGTGTCGCTCCCACCACATGGCCAATTCCACGGACGCTCTCCAGCGCTGCGATGATCGAATCGGCCTCGGCCGTTTCGAATCCCAGCAAGGCGAACCTTCTGCCGGCCAGGGACTCTTGAACGATCTGGTCCATGAGAAATGCGGTCCTCCTTGACTCCCGGTGATACGCAACGTCCATGCCTTATCGCGCTGACAAGCTAAGCCTCAAATTGCATTCAAGGGCCGACGGAAGCGGAGACCGCCGTGTCGCGCTTCGGGACATGATCGGGCTCGCGACGCGTCGCTTTTCGATTCGCCGACGTGTAGAGCAATGGCTAACCGCCATTGGTGCGCTATGCCTCATCCCGAGCACGATCGTGTTGCCGAGGAAGTTCGTTCGTGGTACCGGACTTCGTTTCCCGAGATGGGTTATCGCGTCGAGCTTCGACGTTTCGGCTTTTACGGCCGCAACGATAGTACTCCCGGCAGTGGCAGAATCGTGGTTGAAGCCCTCACGCCGCGCGACGTGCCCGAATTCTTCGAGGACGCACGTCAGTACTTCGACGCGCATCAGCAAGCGGCTGCGATCGACATCTGGCTTGATGACCAGGACGCCGACCGCACCCTCGGCCCCGATCTCGTCGCGGCGGGATGCTCCCGGCGAAGCGCGACCATCTACCTGGCGCACGTGGGTCCGCGCCCGACGGTTCCGAATCGGCGGGACGTGTCTATTGAGCCGGTCAGCGCCGCGACCTTGACCGATTTCGCAACAGTTAGATTGAAAGGCTTCGCCAACAGTGAGAATCAGCCTTCCGACGAGCAGATCGCGCGGGAAGTCACGATTCGCCGGGCAGAACTGAATGGCTCGGGGCGATGTCTGCTTGCGCGGGTCGGCGGAGAGCCGGCGGCCATCCTCGCATACTACGGAGGGGGCGACCGGCTGATCTTCCTGCTCGCCACGCGAATGCCGATGCGCCAGCGCGGCGTCGCCCGCCAGATACTCCTGCTTACAATCGCGGACGCCTATGACAGTGGCTGCAGTTCGGTGATCATCAACACGAATCCGGAAGACACTCCTATCCAATGGTACCGGCGCGAGGGTTTCACCGACCCGGTCTACTGGCATCGCAGCTATGTGTTCGAGCCGGACCGACACCGCTAGCGCTAGTGGCCTCCTTGACACTGCCGGTCCCGGTGCGCGAAACGGATGGGTCATGAGCGCGACGACCAGCATCCTCAGTCCATCCGCGCTGTGGCGGCGGCTGGGATTGGCGCATCACAATTGGCCGGGCAGATTTACCCTCCTGCTCGGGACGATTCTGACGTTTCTCGTAACTCAGCCGCTTTTCTCGGGCCACGCGTTTGCGCAAGACATTGCGACCGTGGCCATATCTCTCGTGCTGCTTACCGCTCTTTATGCATTTCGTTCGACCAGATACTACTTCGCTACCGCTTTGATTCTGTTTGTACCTTCGATCGGAAGCCGGGTGATGCTGTTTTTCACGATGAGCCCGGCGATCGAAGTGGTCGGCGCGATCACTTCGTGTTTGTTCCTGACCGTGACCGTCATCGCACTGGTTTCCAGGCTGTTCATCGTGAAGAGTGTTACGCTCGACACTATCAGCGCCGCGATTTGCGCCTACTTGCTGATGGGCGTTGCGTTCGCGTACGCCTTCGCGGTCGTCGAACTGAATAATCCCGGTGCGTTCAGCACCGCACTTTTTCAAAGACCGGCGGGCCAGCTCGCGCCGCTCATGGCGTCGCTTCACAGCTTCGTCTACTACAGCTTCGTGTGCCTGACGACGACGGGCTTCGGCGATATCTCGCCGGTGTCGGGAGGCGCGCGCAGCCTTTCGGTAATGGAGTCCGTGTTTGGCCAGTTGTATATGGCTATTCTGATCGCGCGGCTGGTCGGTCTCCAAGTCGCTGAGTCGATGGGACAGCAGCGTTAGGCTTCGCGCGTGGATCATTCCATCGGCAGGCCTACGTAATTCTCCGCTAGGGTCTGCGATGCTGCGCGGGAGCTGGTTACGTAGTCGAGTTCGGCGAGCTGGCGGCGCCGGTCGAAGGCGTTTTCGTCATTGAATCGATGCAGCATCGAGGTCATCCACCAGGAGAAGCGCTGCACCTTCCAGACCCGCCGCAAACATATCTGCGAATAGTTAGTTAGTAGTTCGCGATTACTATTGGCGTAATAGTCAGTCAGCGCGCGGGCCAGCACGCGAACGTCCGCGACCGCCAGGTTGAGGCCCTTCGCTCCCGTCGGCGGCACGATATGCGCCGCGTCGCCGGCGAGGAACAGCGAGCCGGATTGCATCGGCTCGACGACGAAGCTTCGCATCTCGGTGATTCCCTTCTGGAGGACGGCGCCGCGGTTGAGTTTCCAGCCGGCGCCGGCCGCGAGTCGCAGCTCGAGTTCGTCCCAGATCTTCTCGTCGGGCCAGTTGGCGAGATCCTCGTCGGGCGCGCATTGCAGATAGAGCCGCGTGATCTCGGGCGAGCGCATACTGTGCAGCGCGAAGCCGCGCTCGTGGTACGCGTAGATCAGTTCGTCCGACGACGGGCGAGCCTCGGCTAGAATCCCCAGCCATGCGAATGGATATACGCGATCGTACATAGTCAGGACGCGGGCAGGGACGGTCGGACGGCAGACGCCGTGGAAGCCGTCGCATCCCGCGATGAAATCGCACGACAACTCGTGGAAGTTGCCGTTCGTCGAGTATCGAATCTTCGGCATGGGTCCATCGAAGTCGTGGATGCTGACCGCGTCAGCCTCGAAGACAATCTCGCCGCCGGCAGCCAGCCGCGCCGCGATCAGATCCTTGATGACTTCGTGCTGAGCGTAGATGGTTACCGTGCTCCCACCCGTCAGGCCGCTCAGATCGACGCGATGTCCACGGCCGCCGAAGCGCAGCTCGATTCCGTGATGCGTCAGCCCCAGCCGTTTCATCCGCTCGCCGACGCCCGTTTCATTCATCAGGTTGACGGTGCCTTGCTCGAGCAGGCCGGCGCGAACCCGCTCTTCTACATATCGGCGGCTGCGAGCCTCGAGCACGACGGATTCGATGCCGGCAAGATGCAGCAGGTGCGACAACATCAGGCCGGCCGGCCCCGCGCCGACAATGCCGACTTGTGTGCGGAGGTTCATCTCAGTGCGCCGCCCTTTTTCGAGTCAAGTCGTCGTCCAATTGCACCATTCTGAGCGTCGAGATGAGCCGGAAAAGCAAATTCATACCATTACTTGTAGTCTCGGGAGTGACCGACCACTATCGGTAGTTTCGTTCCGTCAAAAAAAAGATTCTGCACGAGGCTCGGTCGCCCGAATGGGGCGAGCAGGTCCGCAAGAGGGGCCGAGGGAGTGTGGACCGTGATGAAGGTTGTCCATGTCGTATGGGTAACATGCGAAGTGCGCGAGCGTAAGGCCGAAAAGTTCATCCCCCCTGGGCTCTGCGGGGGCTTGCGGAGGATGTGGACACTTCGAGTTACCGCATCGCGCGGGCGAGGGGGCGTCGCTAGTTCAGGGCTGAACACTGACGCCGATAGGCTCCACAGGCTTCAGGCTATTGGGTCGTTTGGCAACAGGTGCAGCGTGTCTCCGTCAAACTCCGCAATGAGCCAGTTGACCGTAGCGCCTTCGACTGCCTTTTTAAGGCGCGCGATCTCTCCACCACTCACGCCAGCTTTTCCGCCCTTCAACTGGATAATACGCACATCCAATAGGTCGGAGTCTTTTCGACCTAGCCGAAACGCAATGGCGTCAATGATGCCAGTGCGCGGAGCGCCCGTTTCGCCCTCAAAGAATGCCAGACGCCAGCCGTGGTCTTTGCAGTACAACCGCATAGCTTCTTTGCTTGCGGCTTCGGCTACGCGCGCCTTTGCAAACGCGCCGATGCGCCTACGGGTTTTGACCGCTTTCTGTGCAGCCGCGCGCCGCTTGCGCGTCAACGCTGCTTTTTTTCCTGGTGACAATTCGTTCACGTCCGCGGCCCTCTCGATGTAGCTGCTAGGACTCTCTCTTCGGCTTGTTGAACTGCCTCGCGAACTTGTTTTTAATCTTCTCGCCCTTTTCCTTCGTTATCTCGCCAATCTTGAGTGAGTGCTCGACGAGCCTGGCAATAAGGTCGTTCCCGTACTCATTGACGGATTTCGCGAGCATCGCTTCCGCTTCGCGCGTTCAAACTTCGTAGGTGAAAATCTTCGGGTCTAGCTTGAGCATCTCGCTTACCGACTTTTTCGGCCGGCGGCGTTTATACGGCGTGCCGCTTTACCGGCATAGCTCACTTTCTCCGGAAACAGAAACTCCAATTGCTTCGATTCGCTGGCTACGTTCTCAGATAGCTCAGACATTCGCCAGTGTTCGTGTCTCAGCCTCCTGCTATCGGCTTCGTTCCGATTGTTGAACCGGAACTGAAACTCTTGGGTTCGTGGCGCGTTCCTAGCACTCTCGCGGAACCTAACCCCTAACCCCTTCCCCCTCACCCCAGGCGCGGACGCCGTTCCCTCTCCCGCGGAGCGGGCGAGGGTAATTTGGTACTGCAGCCGGACATAGAGGGGAAGGGGAACCGGAGAGCAGGTAGGAGGAATCTCCTGATATCAGCAAAGGGCCGCTTCGCGATTTCGAAACCGGTGCCGGCGGCGCTTGCGCGCCGCTGTCCGAGGCCCGTTC
>JBAWCX010000130.1:0-1812 GCA_049590495.1 Binatus sp. (SeqCode) | reverse complement strand
GCCCGGATCCGTCCAACGCGCGCGGCATGAGCGCCGAAGTCCGCGCCGCCGGCCGCGAGGCAATCCGCGCGGGCGCGATCCCGCAGCGAACCATCGCCCGATCGATCGTGATGGGAGGGCAGGGGCTTCACAGCGGGCTCAAGACGGGAGTCATTCTGCATCCGGCGCCGGCGGGATTCGGCATCGTGTTCACTTCGCTCGCCGACGAGACCGCCATTCCGGTCCGCTTCGAGAACGTCACCGATACCGGCTACAACACCACGCTGACCAGCGGCGGGCGCTCGGTCCGTACGGTGGAACATCTGCTGTCGGCGATGCACGCGTTTGGAATCACCAACCTTCTCATCAAGACTGACGACGAAGTGCCCGCGCTCGATGGCTCGGCGCTCGAGTTTTGTAAGCAGATTGCCGAAGCCGGACTCACCGAGCAGGACGCGACTGTCGAGCCGCTCAGGATCAAGCGCAGGGTGATAATCGGCGAGGAAGGCGAGGGCCTCGAGTTTATAGTGGCCGAGCCCGCCGACCATCTGATCATCGACTACAAGCTCGATTACCCAAAACCGATTGGTATTCAGCAGTTGCACTTCGAGCTGACTTCGCCCGCCGCATACACGCGCGAAATCGCACCGGCGCGCACCTTCGGCTCCGTCCGCGAGTTCCGCAAGCTCAACGAACTCGGCCTCGGCGGCGGCGCCCGCCTCGACAACGCGATCCTTGTCGATGACGACAAGGTCGTGAACACTACGCTCCGCTTCGCCGACGAATTCGCACGCCACAAGGTTCTCGACCTCATCGGCGATCTCTACCTGCTCGGGCGTCCGCTGCATGCGCACGTCACCGCGTCGAAGACCGGCCACTCCGACAACCTGGCCCTGGTAAAAGCAATCCACGCATCACTGCAGGCCTAAGCGTCAGCTTGTAGACCGGTCCCCCTTCGCACAGTGGGAAGGGGTTAGGGGTTAGGTTCCTGAGGCGCGAGATGTTGCCCCAAATCTAACGGCCAAAATCTCACCATGGACCTAAAAGGAAAAGTCGCACTCGTAACCGGCGCAGGTCGCCGAATCGGCCGTGCGGTCGCGCTCGAACTCGGCGCTCACGGCGCGACGGTCGCAGTTCACTATCGCAGCTCGCACACCGAAGCCGACGCGGTCGTCGCCGAAATCGCGAGCAAACGTGCAAAGGCGCAGGCGTTCCACGCCAATCTGGAGATCGTCAGTGAAATCGAGGAGATGATCGCAAGCATCCTCGACGCCTTCGGCCGAATCGACATCCTGGTCAACTCTGCTTCAGTCTTCGCACCAACCCCGCTCGCCGAGATCACCGAGCACGACTGGGACGCGAACCTCGACACCAACCTGAAGGCGCCGTTCTTCCTGTCGAAGTATGCGGGCGCGGCGATGCGCCGGCAGGGCGCCGGAAAAATCGTCAACATCGGAGATTGGGCAGGCATTCGCCCATACAAGGACTATCTCCCATACTCAGTCTCAAAGAGCGCGCTAATCGGCCTGACAAAAGCGCTAGCTAAAGAGCTGGCGCCCGAAGTTCAGGTGAACTGTATAGCGCTGGGAATGGTGATGCCCCCCGAAAACTACACCAAGGCCGAGGTAGAGCGCCTCGTAGATCGCACGCTGACAAAAAAAATGGGCACGCCCGAAGACGTAGCTCGCACCGTGCTCTTCTTCTGCGAAACCGACTTCGCCAACGGCGCAATACTAACTCTAGAAGGCGGCCGCCTGCTTACATCCTAGCCTTGGTACTGGGTGCAGGGGTCACCCCTGCCGAAGGAAGTGTGAAACCCACCGCGGGTTTCAC
>JBAWCX010000129.1:0-12184 GCA_049590495.1 Binatus sp. (SeqCode) | reverse complement strand
GATAAGGCAAGCGCAATAGAAGAGCGGGTCGCGGAACTCGAGCGCAAGCTCAGCGATCCGGCCACGCTCGGCAATCAGCGCGAATACGCCAGGCTCGCCAAGGAGCGATCGCAGCTTTCGGAGGCGGCACATTGCGCGCGCGAATATATTCGCGTTGCGGACGAAATCGCGGGACACAAATCGATCCTCGACGGCGACGACGCCGACTTGCGCGAGCTGGCCAAGGCCGAACTGCCGACGCTGCAGAAAAATCTCGGCGATCTCGAACAGAAGCTCAAGGAACTGCTGACGCCGCGCGATCCCAACGACGAGAAGAACGTCATCCTCGAAATCCGCGCGGGCACCGGCGGCGAAGAAGCGTCGCTGTTTGCCGGCGACCTGTACCGGATGTACACGCGTTACGCCGAGCGGCATGGATTCAAGATCGAGTCGCTCAGCCTCAGCGACACGGGCCTGGGCGGAATCAAGGAAGTGATCGCGCTGGTGAGCGGACGCGGCGCATACTCGCGGCTCAAGTACGAAGGCGGGGTGCATCGCGTGCAGCGAGTGCCGGAGACGGAGGGCTCGGGGCGCATCCACACCTCGGCGGTCACGGTTGCGGTGATGCCGGAAGCGGACGAGGTCGAGGTCAATATCAATGAAGCGAAGGACCTGCGAATCGACGTGATGCGCGCGTCGGGGCCCGGCGGTCAGAGCGTCAACACCACGGACTCGGCGGTGCGAATCACGCATATACCGAGCGGTATGGTGATAATCCAGCGCGACGAAAAATCGCAGCACAAGAACAAGGCGAAGGCGTTGAAGATCCTGCGGGCGCGGCTGCTCGAGCAGGCGCAGTCGGAGCAGCAGGCGAAAATCGCGCAGACGCGGAAATCGATGGTGGGGACCGGCGACCGCTCGGAGCGCATCCGCACCTACAATTTTCCACAATCGCGCGTGACCGACCATCGCGTCAACGTGACGATTCATCAGCTCGACAATTTTCTCGACGGCGCGATCGATCCGATTATCGACGCGCTGGCGGCGTACGATCAGGAGCAGGCGCTCAGCGCGTAGTCCGTCATG
This sequence comes from Binatus sp. (SeqCode), assembly GCA_049590495.1. Classification (GTDB taxonomy): domain Bacteria; phylum Desulfobacterota; class Binatia; order Binatales; family Binataceae; genus Binatus. The sequence goes on along the minus strand of JBAWCX010000129.1, from coordinate 11,119 downwards.
AGCGAGATGCTCGCGCGGCGCGCGCTGGAGGGGATCGACAAAGCGTCGAGGAGGCTCGCGGACGCGGGAATCGAATCGTCGAGGCTCGACGCGGAGCTGCTGATGGCGGCAGCGGCGGGAGTCTCGCGCGAGGCGGTTATCACCGGCTCGATCGAACTTTCACCTGCGATACTGAAGAAATTCGACGGGATGGTCGCGCGGCGCGAACGCCGCGAGCCGATTGCGTACATTCTGGGGCGCAAGGAATTCTATTCGCTCGATTTCGAAGTCACGCCCGCGGTGCTGATTCCCCGTCCGGAGACCGAGTTCGTCGTTGGCGCGGCGTTGGAGTTCATAGCTGGGACGCCAAACGCGCGTGTACTCGACATCGGCACAGGTTCCGGCGCGATTTCGATCGCAATTGCAGCCAACGCGCCGCACGCGAGCGTCACGGCCGTGGATATTTCGGCCGAGGCGATTGCAGTGGCGTCGCGTAACGCTCGGCGTCATCGGGTCGAGGATCGGGTGACGCTCCGGCGCGGTGACTGCTTCGACGTTCTCGACGGACCGGCGCTCGGATCGTTCGATGTGATAGTCTCCAATCCGCCGTATCTGGATGACGCGGAGATTGCCTCTCTGGAAGCCGATGTGCGCGGCTTCGAGCCGCGCCTTGCGATAAGCGCGGGCGCGGGCGGGCTCGATATCATGCGCAGAATCGCGGCGGGGGCGCCGGCGCATCTTGTGCACGACGGCGAGCTGATCGTGGAAGTGGCGGCAGTGCAGGCGGCCGTGGTCGCCAAGCTGGTCGAGGAAGCGGGCTTGCGGGTTGTCACTGTGATAAACGATTTCGCGGGGCATCCGCGCGTCGTTGTCGCGCGCGCCCGAAAGCCCGGAGCGCAGACGTAAGGCACAATGGAAAAAATGATAATTCATGGCGGGGCTCCGCTGCGCGGCACCGTCTCGATCAGCGGCAGCAAGAACGCCGCGCTGCCGATCATGATGGCGTGTCTGCTGACGTCCGAGCCGCTTCAGCTCAGCAACGTCCCGCGCCTGCGCGACGTGAAAACCGCGATGGAACTGTTGATCCAGCTCGGCGTCGCGGCGCGCTGGACGGATGAGCATCGCGTCGAGCTGCACGCAGCAAACGTTACTTCGCACGAGGCGTCGTATGAACTCGTCAAGACGATGCGCGCGTCGTTCGTGGTGCTTGGCCCGCTACTGGCGCGGACCGGACGCGCGCGTGTATCGACACCCGGTGGATGCGCGATCGGCGCGCGGCCCGTGAATCTGCACATCGCGGGAATTCGCGCGCTCGGCAGCAAGATCCAGTTTCGTCACGGTTACGTCGAGGCGCACGCGGAGAAACTGAAGGGCGGGCGCATCTGGCTCGATTCGCCTTCGGTTGGCGCGACGGAAAACATTTTAATGGCGGCGGTCACGGCCCGTGGCCGCACGGTGATCGAAAACGCGGCGCGCGAACCCGAGGTGCAGGATCTCGCGCGGGTGCTGGTCAGGATGGGCGCGAAAATCAGCGGCGCCGGCACTCACGTGATCGAAATCGAGGGCGTCGAGCGGCTGCATGGCGCGGAGCACGATGTGATCGCGGACCGAATTGAGGCCGGCTCGATGATGGCGGCGGCGGCGATCACCGGCGGCGACGTTACGATTGCGAATGCGCCGATCGAGCATCTCGAGGTGGTCGCGACCAAGCTGCGCGAGGCGGGCGTCGTGGTCGAGGCGAACGGCAACGGCATCCGCGTCGCACGCAACAATGGACTCAAGTCGGTCGAGCTGCGCACGCTGCCGTATCCGGGGTTTCCGACCGATCTGCAGGCGCAGATGATGGCGATGCTGACGCAGGCCGACGGGACCTCGGTCATCACGGAGACGATTTTCGAAAACCGGTTCATGCACGCGCAGGAGCTGGCGCGGATGGGCGCCGATATCCTGATGAAAGGTCCGACCGCCGTAGTCCGTGGGCCGTCGAAGCTGAGCGGCGCCCCCGTGATGGCGACCGACCTGCGGGCGAGCATGGGATTGATAATCGCGGGGCTGGCCGCGGAACACACGACCGAGCTGAGCCGCATCTATCATCTCGATCGCGGCTACGAGGCGCTCGACGCGAAGCTTTCGCATCTCGGCGCGCGAATCGAGCGTGCTCAAGAATAATGAGGCCGCGGGTTCTTAAGTCTCAGACGCCGGAGTTCAAAAAATTTCTGGCCGCGATACTCGCGCGACGGGGCGGCGACAGTGCCGGCGTGGATCGAGCGGTGTCGAAGATTATCGCCGACGTGCGAAAGCGCGGCGATCGCGCGCTGATCGATCTAACTGCGAAGTATGACGGTGTGAAGCTTACTCCCTCGACGCTCCGCGTGACGCCGGCGGAACGGCAATCCGCGATCAATCGAATTCCCGCGAAGGATCGGCTGGCACTGGAGCTGGCGGCGAAGCGAATCACGGATTTTCATCGCCGCACGATCGAGAAGTCGTTTATCTATCGCGACAAGTCCGGGATGCGGCTGGGCCAGATGGTGCAGCCGATGCGCCGCGTCGGGATTTACGTGCCGGGCGGGCTCGGCGCGTATCCGTCGTCGGTGCTGATGAACGCGATTCCGGCCAGGGTTGCGGGCGTCGCGGAAATCGTGATGGTGTCACCGCCGTCGGCAGAAGGGGAGCGGCTCGCAGTGCTGGCGGCGGCGGAAATCGCGGGCGTCGACGAGTTCTACCGCGTTGGAGGCGCGCAGGCGGTCGCGGCGCTCGCGTACGGGACGGAAACCGTCAAGCCGGTGGACAAGATCGTCGGGCCCGGCAATGCGTTCGTGCAGGCCGCGAAGCGCATGGTCTATGGCGTCGCGGATATCGACAAGATGGCCGGGCCGAGCGAGGTGCTGGTGATTGCCGACGACCGCGCGCATCCCGAGTGGATAGCCGCCGACCTGATCGCGCAAGCGGAGCACGGTTCGGGCGACGAGGCGGCGGTGCTGCTGACGACCTCGGCGAGTATCGCGCAGCGCGTGGCGGAGGCGGTGGAGATCGCGCTGAAGAGCCTGCCGCGCGCGCGCCAGGTCGAGGCGGCACTCGTGAAGCGCGGCGCGATGGTAGTGGTTGGCGATCTCAACGAGGCGTTCGACTTGGCGAATGAGATCGGACCCGAGCATCTCGAGCTCGACGTGCGTAATCCGTCGCGATGGCTGCCGAGGGTCAAGGCGGCGGGCGCGGTTTTCCTGGGACCGCTTACGCCGGCGCCGCTTGGCGACTACCTTGCGGGCCCCAACCACGTGCTGCCGACGGGGGGAGCCGCGCGCTTCGCGTCGCCTTTGGGTGCATACGATTTCCTGAAACGAACCAGTATAATCGAGGCGTCGATGGGCGCGATTGCGACGCTCGGACCGTCAGTCGCGCATCTGGCGCGAATGGAAGGGTTCGAGGGTCACGCGCGCGCGATGGAACTTCGAGCAGCAGGGGTGACCCCTGCATCCAGTACTAATGCAAAACAAACGCAAAATATTACGAAACGACGGTAAGACCGCTAAGTCGGTGGCGCGGCTGGCGCCGGCCAAGGCGAAGCGCAGCGCCCAAGTCGAGCGCAAGACCCGCGAGACTTCCGTGACGGTCGCGCTCAAGCTCGACGGGGCAGGGCGCGGCGAGGCCAAGACGGGAGTGCCGTTTCTCGATCACATGCTCGAGAGCTTCGCGCGCCACGGATTTTTCGATTTGAAGGTCGCGGCTAGCGGCGACCTGGATATAGATGACCATCACACCGTCGAAGACGTCGGGATGGTGGTGGGGCGAGCGTTTCGGGATGCGCTGGGCGACCGCGCGGGAATCAAGCGCTTCGGCGAGGCGACGGTGCCGCTCGACGAGGCCGTCTGCACCGCGATTGTCGATATCAGCGGGCGCGCGTACCTGGGCTACAACGTCGCCATCAGCCAGGAGCGGGTCGGCAACTTCCAAACCGAGCTGGTGCACGATTTCATGAAGGCCATGACGGACGAAGTCGGGATGAACCTGCATCTCAACCTGGTCAGCGGCCGCAATCCGCATCACATAATCGAGGCGACGTTCAAGGCGTTGGCGCGCGCGATGGATCATGCGACCGCGCGCGAGCCGCGGCTTTCAGGCGTGCTTTCGACCAAGGGCACGCTCAGCTAAATCGCCGCCAGAATAGACCGCTTGTTCGAGAAGTTCACCGTTATTCCCTCGATTGACCTGAAGGGTGGCCAGGTTGTGCGCCTGCTCCACGGCGATATGAACCGGGCGACCGTCTACGGCTCCGATCCCGGCCAGGCGGCGCGTCGCTTCGAGGAGGAGGGGGCGGAGCTGATACACATCGTCGATCTCGACGGTGCGATTGCCGGCGCGCCGCAAAACGTCGAGGCGATCGCGGGAATTCGGGCGGCTGTCAAATGTGCAATCGATGTGAGTGGTGGACTGCGTACAATCGAAGCGGTGCGCGCGACGTTCGCGAGCGGTGCCGACCGCGTCTCGATTGGCTCCGCCGCACTGCTCAATCCCGAGCTGGTCCGCCTTGCCTGTGCCGAGTTTCCGGGCCGCGTTTTCGGATCGATCGACATCCGCGACGGCCGGTTGGCCGTCAAGGGATGGATCGAGACCAGCCGGCTTACTGTTGCGGATGCGGCGGATCGGTTTCGTACGGCCGGTGTCGCTGCCGCAATCGTCACGGACATCGCGCGCGATGGCGCGCAGATGGGCGTCGATGCGGCCCGCATGGAAGAAATCGCGATGGTGGTCCGCATCCCGGTGATTGCGTCGGGCGGCGTTGCTAGTCTCGACGACATTTGCGCTCTTCGGACGCGATTCAACGCCGGAGTGGTCGGCGTGGTGATTGGCCGGGCTCTGTACGAGGGGAATTTCAGCCTGAACGATGCGATCGCGGCAGGCACTAGCTAGCAAGGTGATGGTTAGCTATGCGCAGACGCCCTTAAAGATGCGCGCCCGAGCCGGTACAGCAATCTTTTACTGCGCTACAGCGAAACCTAGAGTAGCGATTACGCTTGACATATGCGTGACGCACGTAGAGAATGCTGAAGCTGGGTAAAGATATGAATGTACAATCTGAACCAAGCGTAACCAATCAAGAGTAACCGACGATAGAATCTGAGTAGCGGGTGTTTACAACTTTGTAGAGAGTTTGCCTACAGGTGGTAACGATTCATAGAGCGCAGGAGCCAAAATGCCGGCCCGCGCTGTCTGAACGAAAAAACACTCCGGAGGGACACGGAAATGGATATGATCAGGAAACTGTACGTGAAGGCTGATGAGTTGTCGCGCGGCCAGACAATGGCGGAATACGCGTTGATCATGGCAGCGGTCGCAGTCGTGGTGTTCGTGGGCTACCAGACCATGGGCACGACCATCACCAAGCTGCTCAGCTCGGTCGACGGCCAGCTGTAAAGCGCGCCGATCTTCGGCAGATTGCCGAGTATCTTTAAGCGGCGGGGGGCATTGTCCCCCGCCGGCTCCATCTATTGGGGTTAGGTTGCGCCTGCGAGCGGACGCAGTCTGACCTGCGGGTTCGCGCACCATCGCGGTAAGCACCCGCCGAATACTGCCAGGATATTGTCCACCGCCATCGCGGCCATGCTCGCGCGCGTCGCAATGCTGGCGGTGCCGATGTGGGGCGTGATCACGACATTCGCGAATCGAAGGATTGGATCGCCAGACGCGATTGGTTCGGGATCGGTTACGTCGAGGCCGGCTCCGCCCAAACGGCCCGATTTCAGCGCCGCGACCATCGCAGCTTGATCGACGACCGCGCCGCGCGCGGTATTGATTAGAATCGCACCCGGCTTCATCAGCGCGAATTCGCGCGCGCCCATCATGTGACGCGTCTTTGCCGTCAACGGCACATGAAGCGATACGTAATCAGATTGAGACAGCAAACGAGGCAGACTGACACCGACGGCGCCCGCAAGCCGGGAGTCGCTTCGACGTGGACTTTGGTTCCGCGACCGATAATTGAGATAGAGCACGCGCATCCCGAAGCCCATTGCGCGGCGCGCCATCGCCTGGCCAATCGCGCCGAATCCGACTAGCCCGAGCGTGCTCGAATGCACGTCGCGGCCGAGCATCGTCATCGGCCCCCAGATGCGCCACTTTCCCGCGCGCACGGAACGATCGGCTTCGGCGATTCGACGCGCAGTGGCCATCAACAAGCCGAAGGCAAGGTCCGCAGTGGCCTCGGCCACCACTCCGGGTGTGTGACCGACGGCGATACCCGCGCGGGTAGCAGCGTCGAGGTCGATATTGTCGACGCCGACGGCCATGTTGCTGATGATGCGCAGGCGTGGCGCGCCCGCAATCACGCGCGCGTCGATCCTGTCGGTTAGCATCGAGAGTACTGCGTCGGCGTTCGCCAGCGCCGATCGTAGCGCCGAAGCCGGTGGCGGCATCTCGCCCCGCCAGACCGTGACTGCGGCCGCGGCGCGCAGGCGCTCGAGCGCGGCGGAATCGATTGCGCGAGTGACGAACACTTTTTTCTGCAGGCGGACCATACGCGGCATACTGCAAAGCTCCTCGACGGTTCAATTAGTTCCGTGGCTCTGCTATACGCGACAAGGGTGACAGACTCCATCGTTTCATCGGTGATCTCGTCGGCTCGTTCCAGCGGACGGTCGGTTCTCACGGAAATCGAGAGCAAGCGAATACTGCATTCGCTGGGCCTGCCGGTCGTCGTGCCCGAGGCGGCATTGACGGCGGACGACGCGGTGCGCGCGGCGTCGAGGATTGGGTTTCCGGTAGTGCTGAAAGTGTTGTCGCCGGATGTGAGCCACAAGAGCGAGGTGGGCGGCGTCGAGCTGAATCTCGGCGATGAAGCCGCGGTCCGCGATGCGTTCGAGCGAATTCGCCGCAGTCTCGCCGCCAAGGCCCGTGACGCGCGCTTCGAAGGCGTTGCCGTTCAGCCCATGGCGAAGAGGGGCGTCGAGCTGCTGGCGGGGACGTTCCGCGACGATCGATTCGGCGCGATGGTGATGGTCGGGCTGGGCGGGGTGTTGGTCGAAGTGATGAATGATACTGCGTTGGCGCTGGCGCCGATTGGCGGGCGCGAGGCGTCGGCGATGCTCGCGCGGTTGCGCGGCGCGCAGATTTTGCGCGGCGTGCGCGGTCAGCCCGGCGTCGATATCGACCTGGTCGTGGAACTGCTCGAGACGATCTCCGGAATCGCCGCGACGCATCCAGATATAGCCGAGATGGATCTCAATCCGGTGGTTGCGTCCGCGAATGGCCTCTCGATCCTGGACGCGCGAATCGTGCTCGCCGACGCCAAGGCTGCGGCGGCGCAGCCGGACCCGCATCGTGCGGCGCGGCTTGAAAATCTCGAGCGCGCGTTCAACCCGCGCACGGTCGTAGTCATCGGCGACAAGCGGATGGGCGGGTATATGTGGCTGCGCGCGATGGCGCATCTCAAGGGCAAACTCTACTCGGTGCAGATCGATCCAAACGAAATACCGGGTATCGAAGCGATGGGCGTGGAGAATCGCAAGAGCCTTGCGGAGATCGCCGAGCCGATCGACTACGCGGTCAGCGCAGTGCCGCGGCAGATCGCGCCGCGGATTTTGAAGGATTGCGTCGCCAACCACGTCGGCGCGATCGGATTTTTTACGTCGGGATTTTCGGAAACCTCGGAGGAGCTTGGAATCCGGCTGGAAGGCGAGCTTCGCGACATCGCGATCAATTCGGAAATCGCGCTGGTCGGGCCCAATTGCATGGGGCTGTATAGCCCCAGCGCCGGGCTGCGCAACTTCCCCGAGGAAAAAGTCGGCGAGGCCGGCGACGTCTGCTTTATCTCGCAAAGCGGCACGCACACCATCAACTTTTGTCTGCAAGCGCCCATCCACGGGATCAAGGTGAACAAGGCCGCGTCGATTGGCAACGTGCTGGTGCTCGAGGCCGCGGATTATATCGATTTGATGGCGGCTGACCCGGCGACCCGCGTGATCGGGATGTATATCGAGGGTGTGCGCGACGGGCGGCGCTTCTTCGACAGCCTCCGGCATGCGGCCGAGCGTCATCCTGTCGTCATCTGGAAGGGCGGGGTCACCGAGGCGGGTGCGCGCGCGACGTTTTCGCACACCGGCTCGCTTGCGACGCCCGAGGCGACCTGGCGCACGGTCGTGCGGCAAAGTGGCGCGGTCGAAGTGTCGAGCCTCGACGCGATGCTGGACGCCGTCGAGCTGTTCGCGCGCGCCAAGCGCATCGGCGGCAGGAGGATGGGCCTGGTCGCGATGACCGGTGGCCAGTCCGTGGTAATCACCGACACGTTCGCGACAGCGGGGCTCGAGATTCCGGCGCTATCGGAGTCTTCCTACGACGAGCTCAAGACGTTCTTCAATATAGTCGGAGGCAGCTACCGTAATCCGCTCGACGCGGGCGGCACAATAGGCGCAGGACATCATCAGGGCAACCTCGATCGCATCCTTGAGATTCTGGAGAGCGACGTGGTCATCGACGCGATCGTGCTGGAGGTGGGCACCGGGCTGCGTGCGGCGCGATGGGCCACGCATGAGGACGAGATCACCGGTCTGCTCGACAAGCTGGCGGATTTTGCCGGGCGCTCGACGAAGCCGTTCGCAGTCGTGATGCATCCTGCGCACGTCGAGGCGATCGTGGCGCGGGGTAAGGAGCTTGCGCGCGCGCGGGGGCTGGTGCTGTTCGACAGCTTTGAGCGCGCCGCGGCCGCTTTCAGAACCGCGGCGGACTACTGGATAAATCGCGCGCGCCTGGGCAGTTAGACTCATATGCGGTGAGGTATTGAAAATGGATCAGCTAGTGTCCGAACGCGCACGGCCTTATTTCGAGAAGGTTCAAAAGCTGGCGCCGATAATTCGCGAGTACGCCGATCGCGCTGAGCGCGAGGCGCAGATGCCGCGCGAGGTCGCCGATGCTTTCCGTGAAGCCGGGCTATTTCGGATTCTTGTGCCACGCCAGATGGGCGGCGGCGAGCTGACGATTCCCGAATCGTTACGGCTGTGCGAGGAAGTCGCGCGCATCGACGGGTCGGCTGGATGGAATCTCGCCATTTGTTCAGGCGGTCCGCTGTTTGGATATAACCTCTCTCGCGCGGCATTCGAAAAGATTTACGGCGATCCGCGCGGTGTGAGCGCCGGTTCGCTGAATCCCGCGACCACTCGGGTGGTGCCGGTCGAGGGCGGATGGCAGTTCAGCGGGAAGGCAACCTACGCCAGCGCCTCGGCTCACGCGACCTACCTGATGGCGGCGGGCATGGTCCTGCGCGACGGTGCGCCGCAAATCGTCGACGGGATTCCGGTGATGCGAGGGGGGCTGTTTCCGATTGGGCATGCGAAAATCCTCAATACCTGGTCGACGGCCGGAATGCGCGGCACCGGCAGCAACGATTGCGTGTTCGAAAACGTCTTTGTCACCGATGAATTCACCTTCGACTGGCTGAACGCGAAATCGCCATGGCAGCGCGGTCCGTTCGACAATATTCCATTGCCGCTGCAATTTGTGGGCGGCCTGGTATCGGTGGTGCTTGGCACCGCGCGACACGCCCTCGACGCGCTGAACGAAATCGCGCAAGCCAAGGTGCCGGCGGCCACTCGGGCCACGCTGCGCGAGCGGCCGATCGCGCAGATCCAGTTCGCGCAGGCGGAAGGGCTTCTGCGCGCGGCACGCGCGTACTTTTACGACTGCAACGATGAGATCTGGCGCAAGGGCGAAGCTGGCGGCAGCTTCAGCATCCAGGATCGCGCGCATGCGCGGCTCGCAGTAGTCACCGCCGCGAAGCTGGCGGTGCAGGCGGTCGATCTGGTCGCGGATGCGGCTGGGATGAGTTCAGCTCAAACCTCGTGTCCTATCGAGAGATGCTGGCGTGACGTGCATACGGCATCGCAGCACGTGCTGATGAATACCGCGCGCTTCGAGGTGGTGGGACGGGTGCTGTTCGGGCTGGATCCGGGCTCTCCGGTAATCTGAACTGTATGATCATCGAAGGCTCTCGGCACTGGTGTACATAACAGCTCTGATGTACAATTGATCCCCAGTGCACACAACCGCCAAGATGTACAATTGAGCCAGTCACGACGACAGGAGCATCAATCACCGAATGGCTGCCAGGAGGAAATCCACCCGCGAAGCGATCACCACGGTCGCAGCTCGCCAGAACTTTTCTGAGCTGATAAATCGCGTGGCCTACGCCAAGGATCGAGTTGTGCTGAGCCGCCGCAACCGTCCGTTGGTAGCGATCGTACCGATCGAAGATATCGCGTTGCTTGAAGAAATCGAGGATCGCGAAGACTTGAAAGCAGCTCGGGCGGCAATCCGCGAAGCCAAACGGAAGGGCACCAAGTCATGGAAACAGCTGAAGAAGGAATTGCGGCTCTGACGACTTGATCCTAGCGCGGCGGGACGAGAACTGTCATCACAGTGCCGATCGATGCGTCGCCGTCGAGGAATGCTAGCCATCGGCCGCGGAGCGACCAACTCATCGTGACGGTGCCGCGAGACGGACCTTCGGCCAATAGAAAGGCGCTGTCGTATTGCAGAGAATAGGTTACGATTTTTCGCCACGGCACTGACGCACTCGGCGCGTAGACTTGCATCGCCGCTTCATCCGCATCCCTTGAGAACGCCATCGTGCTCTGCGCGAGCATTTCCGGCACGGTCTCGAAGCCGAGCGCCTTCACGTCAACCTGTGCCTGATCGGGATGCGTTATCGCGATTTGAGCGAGCACCGATCCTTCGGGAAGCTCGATCGCCCGCTTGAACGACAGTTCCTGATTGCCGAGCGTGACCGTACCGCTGCCCTTGGCGAACGCGGCCGCGCCGGTAGATACGCCCATCAGATGTTCGTCGCCGGTCGCGATGTCGTACTTGTACAAGCCGATCGTGTGGTGCGTGGGGTCGGGCCCGACGTACAGGAACGATCCTTCGTCGTTCGGGTCCCAATCGAGCACGTGGATAGGCGCGCGCACGTGAAACCTGGTGCAGGTCGAGGCGCGTCGATCGAGAATAACCGGCGGAGCGCCCGCGTCGCCCTGGCCGACCGCATAGACGCCGTGCGCGCTCCAACTGAGCGCCGACATCGGACACGAGAACTTAACCGGCAGGACGGAACCCGCGCCCGTCACGACGATCAGCTGCAATCCGTCGGCGAGAG
>JBAWCX010000128.1:0-6228 GCA_049590495.1 Binatus sp. (SeqCode) | reverse complement strand
CCGCTGATGCTCTCGACGGTGGCGCTGTTCGTCATGGGCGTCGCGGCGATCGCATTTCGCAAGCGACGCGGCCGAATCGCGCTCAGAGTGGTTCGCGAGGACGCGCGGCGCGACCTGGCATTCTTCTTCCCGGTTTTTTTATGCCTGGTGATCGCCGGCATGCTCAACATGACCCCGGCGCTCCGCTACGTCCTGGCAGTCGCGCTGTTGATAGTTTATGCGAGCTACTGTGTCGTGATGCTGCGGCTCAAGCGTGCGGCGAACGCGGAGGTCGAGCACGGACTCTATTTCGAGTCGATCTTCCGTGGAGATCCACTCGAGCCGGGCGCCTTGGCGACGGTCGCGCAAGTGATCGTGGGCACGCTCGCGATTCTGATCGGTGCAGTGGAGTTCGTCGACAAGATCGTGCTGTTCTCGACGCATGCTCATCTGAATCCAGGCGTGCTCTCGCTCATGTTGAGCCCGCTGGCGACCGAGCTGCCTGAGAAATACAACTCCGTCGTCTGGATTCGGCAGGGCAAGGACCATCTCGCGCTCGCCAACATCACGGGCGCGATGGTCTTCCAGTCGTGCATTCCGGTTGCATTGGGGCTCGCGTTTTCACCGTGGCATCTGACGAGTCCCGAACTGCTGGCGGGCGCGATCGCGCTCGCCTCAGCGGTGATCCTTTACGTCAACTTGCACGACTCGGAACTCGGCACACCGACGCTGATGATCGGCGGCGCGGCATACGCGATCTTTCTGATCGGCCTCGGCTACCTCGGCGTGCTCTGAATCTACGTGCGCGAACGCGTTGTCTGATGCGACCGCGCGGGTGCACAATCGAAGTGCGCGAATCGCTATGACGACCTACCAGGAAATTTCGGCGCAGTTTTACAGCAACCGATTGCTGTTCGGCGATCCCGCCGATCCGGGCGTCGTCGCAGTCGAGATCGCGTCGAACACCGAGGTCGACGTGTACAAGCGCCTGTCCGGCAAACTTGCGCGCGAGCGGCGTCCGATCCGGCTGTTTGCGCTGGTCGAGAATATGGCGTTGCTCGATGGCTTCCGGGCGCCGCATGAGACGCGGACGCTTGAGGGCGATTTTCGTTACCGGGTGCTCGTCACCTTCGAGTCGCTGGACGCTCTGGAAGCCGCCCGGCGCCATCTCAGGAACGTGACAGGCAAGGCGCCCAACGCTCCCGACGCGCCGTATCTCGTGCTGGCCGATCCCGTCGAGCAGCATCTGATGTTGTCCGGCACGACATTTTTCATCGGGATGGATTTTGCCGAGCTGCGCCGCCTCCAGCTCGATATCGAGACCTACATCTCGCCGGGGTTTGAGTTTCCTTCGGCGGCGCGCGAGGGCGATCGCGTTATCGCGATTTCCCTCACGGACTCGACCGGCTTCGAGCGCCTGCTCAAGGGCACCGAGATGGAGGAGCCCGCGATGCTCGAGGAGATGGTGGCCATCGTCCAGGAACGCGATCCCGACGTCGTCGAGGGCCACAACCTTTTTCGCTTCGATCTCGAATACCTGGAGGCTCGTGCGCGCCGCCATCGAGTGAAGCTCAGCCTCGGGCGCGACGGCGGTGAGCTTCGTGCGCGCCCGTCACGCATGCAGATCGCGGAACGCTCGATCGCGTACCGCCGCTACGATATTCCCGGCCGCAATATCATCGATACCTGGATCCTCGCGCAGCACTACGACATTTCGAGTCGCGAACTGGAGAGCCTGGGGCTGAAGCAGCTCGCGCAACATTTCGGACTGGCGCGCAAGGATCGCGTTTATATCGACGCGTCGAAAATCAGCCACTACTTCGCGCACGAGCCTGAGAAGCTATACGAGTACGCGCTCGACGATGCTCGCGAGACGCGCGCGCTAGCCGAGACGCTCTCCCCCAGCTACTTCGTGCAGGCGCAGATATTCCCTTATTCGTACCAGAGCGCGGTGCTGCGCGGGAATGCGACCAAGATTGACGCGCTCATGATGCGCGCGTACCTGGCGGCCGGGCATTCGATCCCCGAGCCTTCGCAACCCGCGCCGGTTGCGGGCGGTTACACCGAAGTTCGCCGATGCGGCGTCGCGCACGGCGTCCTGCACTGTGACGTGACGTCGCTGTATCCGTCGTTGATGCTGCAATATCGGCATGCGCCGGCTGCAGATCGGCTGGGTGTGTTCCTCAAGCTGCTCGGCGATCTGCGCAGCTTCCGCGTGCAGGCCAAGGCGCTCGCGCGCGAATTGAAGGGCGCCGAGAGCCGCAATGCGGACGCACTTCAGCTCACGTTCAAGATTCTAATCAATTCATTTTACGGCTACCTGGGATTTTCGCTCGGGCATTTCAACGACTTCGCCGAAGCAAACGCACTAACGAAGCGCGGACGCGATTTGATTCAGCGCGCAGTGGCGGAACTCGAGGAGCACGGCGCGCAGGTTATCGAGGTCGACACCGACGGAATCTATTTTGTGCCGCCTGCCAATGCCGCCGGCGAAGAAGGCGCGAACGGGCTCCTGGAGCAGGTCGGATCGATCATGCCCGAGGGAATACGGCTGGAGATCGACGGCCGCTACGCCGCGATGTTCTCCTACAAGATGAAAAACTACGTGCTGCAAGATGAAGGGGGCAAGATGACGATTCGCGGCTCGGGGCTGCGCTCGCGGGGACTCGAACGCTTCCAGCGCCGCTTCATGGAACAGATGTTCCGACTGCTGCTCGATGATCGGCGCGACGAAATTCCGAAACTCCACGACGACTATCGCGCGCGGCTCGCGCGCCACGAAATCGGAATCGCGGACCTGATGAAGACCGAGACGCTGCAGGATTCGCTCGACACGTATCGCAGCAAAATCGGCGACAACAGCCGCAACCTGGCGGCCGCCTACGAGCTCGCGCTCAAGGCCGAGCGGCCGTACCTGCCCGGCGATCAGATTTCATATTACGTCACCGGGCGCCGCGCGACTGCGAGCGTGAACGCGTTCGCGAAGATGGCGGCGGAGTACAATCCCGACGACCCCGACGAAAACGTCGAGTACTACCAGTACAAGCTCGCCGACCTTTACGAAAAATTCCGGATCTTCGTCGAGCGACCCGGACTGTTCGTGCCGCTCGCGGAAACCGACGACAATCCGGCGCAGCTCTCGCTGTTCGGCGACGCGCCAGCCAAGCCCGAAGAGCAGCGCGTTGAGCCGGAAAACTAGCGTGGTGGCGGATTCAAAATTCTGGGAGAGAGTTCGCGCGGCGGCACGAAATTCCAACCGTGCTTACCTGGCCACGACGGACAATGGCCAACCAAAGGTCCGCGTAGTGTTCCCGGCGTTCGAGAATCGCGTCCTCTGGATTGCGACCAAGCCGCGCTCTTTGAAAGCGGTACAGATCGCGCGCGATCAAAGAGTCGAACTCTTCTATGAAGTCGGGTCTCAGCGCCCCATCACTCATCTCACCGTCACTGGAAAGGCGAAGCTGATCGATGATCTTGAAGAAAAGGTCCGCGTCTGGAATCTGCGAATATTCGGCTACGACCTCAGAGAGTTCTGGCCTTCGGGGCCGGATTCGAAAGACTTGACGCTTATTCATATAGATCCGCTTCGAGTTGAACTGGGTATTCAGCCCGCAATGTGGCAGGGTCAAAAACCCGAGGTCTGGAAAGCCTAGCCGCGGATACGTGATTGATCGATACTGCCCGTCTGCGGAGGAAACCGATGGCTGACGACAAGCAGCAGCTCGATTGGGACAAGATCAAGAATTTCTCGAAGCAGGTGTCGAACGATATCGGCGCCGCGATGCTTGGCGCGTTGAGTTATATCGGAGACCGGCTCGGGATTTTCAGCGCGCTGGCCGAGGCGGGCGCGGTCACGAGCGCGGGACTCGCGGAACGGACCGGGCTTAGCGAGCGCTATCTGCGCGAATGGCTTAGCGCGATGGCAGCGGCGGGATATGTAAACTACGACGCGTCGGCGAAGACCTACTCGATGCCGGCCGAGCATGCGATGGTGCTGGCGCGCGACGACTCGCCGTTCTTCGCCGGCGGTTTTATCGAAATGATCGTTCCGCAGATGTCGATTGCGCCGAAAGTGATGGCGTCGTTCAAGGACGGGCGCGGCGTTGCGCAGAGCGAGTATCCGCCCGAGACGTGGGAGGCGATGGAGCGATCGTCGGCCTCGATGTATCGGCATCAGCTGGTCCGCAAATGGCTGCCCGCATTGCCGCAGATGGTCGCGAAGCTTACAGAAGGCGGCTCGTCGCTTGACGTTGGCTGTGGGAGCGGCCGGGCGGCGATCGCGATCGCGTCCGCATTTCCCAGGGCAAAAGTTTTCGGCTTCGACGCGCATCCCGGATCATTAGAACGTGCGCGTGCAAACGCGAAAGCCGCCGGCCTCGGCGAGCGAATCAAGTTCGAGGTCGTCGATTGTACGCGGCTGCCGGCCGCGCAGTTCGATTTCATCTCGACCTTCGACGTCGTGCACGACTCCGTTGATCCCGACGCGCTGCTGAAATCGATTCGCGGCGCGCTCAAGCCCGACGGCACTTACCTGATGGTCGAGGTGAACGTGTCGTCGAATCTCGAAGACAACATCAACCCGCTGGGCCGGCTGATGTACTCGATGAGCACGCTGTATTGCATGACGACGTCGCTCGCGCACGGTGGCGCGGGAATCGGCGCGTGCATGGGCGAGGCGAAGGCGCGCGAGCTGGTCGCGGGCGCGGGGTTCAAGCACTTTCGCAGGTTGCCGATCGAGGATTTGTTTTCGGCGCTCTACGAAATACGCGGGTAGCCGATCATTTCAAGCGCTGGAAGGCATCCTGCAGAGGGGGCAGCACGCTCTGCCAATCGGCGACGAGCCCGATATTCGCCCGCTCGAAGATCAGCGCGTCGGCGTCGTTGTTGATCGCTACAACCGTCTGCGCGCGCTTGAGACCGCAAGTGTGGTTGGGCGCGCCGCGCACGCCGACGGCGATGTACAGGCGCGGATCGATCGACTTGCCAGTCAGCCCGACCTGCAACTGCCGCGGCACCCATCCCTGATCAGTGACACGACGCGTCGCGCAGATCGCGGCGCCGAGCACTCGCGCGAACGCGGCGACTCTCGCGACGCCCTCAGGTCCACCGACGCCCGTGCCGACACCGACGACAATTTCGGCGCCTTCGAGCGGCACGATGGTGCGGTCGAGGGTTGAGTGAGGGTTAATCAGCCGGCTCTTCGGTGGGCTCACCTCGACGCGCGCAATCTGAATTTCGGTTCGCCGGGCTTCCGATGGCGCCGCGAGTTCGAGCACGCCGGGCCGCACCGTCGCCATCTGCGGAAACGTTTTCGAGTAAATCGGCGCGACGATGTTGCCGCCGAACGCCGGCTTGAGCGCGACCATCCGATTCTCCGAATCGAGCTCGATATCGATCGCATCGCCGGTCAGACCGAGCCCCAGCCGCGCGGCGAGCCGCGGTCCCCAGTCGCGTCCGCGCTCGGTGGCGCCAATCAAAATCCCCCACGGCGAGTGCGTCGAAACGAGTTGCGCGACAGCCTCGGCGGCCGCTTCGGGCGTGTACGAGAGCAGGGCCGGATGCTCGAGCGTCAGCACCCGATCGGCGCCGAAACTCGCGAGCAGTCCTGCGTGCCGCGCGATTGCACCGTCGATCCCCACCGCGACGAGCGCGCCGCCGAGCCGCGATGCGAGTTCGTCGCCGCGCGAGAGCAATTCGAGCGTGCCGCGCGTGATGCGCCCTTCAAGGTCGGTCTCGCATACGATCCACACGTCGCGACCGCGACTGCTCGCGCGATGCGCCGTCGCGATCGGGCGGCGATTGTAGATGCGCGGTTTCAGCGCGCCGAGCGATTCGAGCACCGACATGACTTCAGTCGCGGCGCGCTCGGCGTCGGCCGCGTCGATAAACTTGCATTCGGTCTTCGGCGTCGCGACGACGCGAACTTCCTGCACCCACGTCGGCGAACCCTCGAGCCCGAATGCTTTCAAGTCGGCGCGGAGCTCAGCCGCGCGCACGGATAGGATCGGCTTGGTAGCGGCCTCATCGGAAGCGCCCGGCTTCACCTTGACGGGTTGCGCGATCCGCTCGGCGCAGCTGATGACAGCGGGCATCTCCGCCTCGATTTCATCGAAACCCTCGTCGCTTTCACGCTCGGCGCGCAGCGTGCGGCCGTCGATTTCCAGCTTGCGCGCACCGGTGATTTGCGCGGCGCCGATCAGTTCCGCGATCTCGGGGCCGACCTGCCCCGTTTCCGCATCGAGCGAGTAC
>JBAWCX010000127.1:0-4843 GCA_049590495.1 Binatus sp. (SeqCode) | reverse complement strand
GTTTCGACTATCAGCGCGAGGTCTGCGCCCTGATCGGCTCCAAGGAAGGCATCGCCAACTTCGCGACCGCTGTCGTCGAGCCTGGCGACATCGTGTTGATTCCCGATCCCGGCTACCCCGTCTATTACTCGGGATGCGTCTTCAACGGAGGCGAGCCGTATTTCCTGCCGCTCCGAAAAGAAACCGGATTCGTTCCCGATCTCGCCTCGATTCCCGCCGAGGTCGCGCGCCGCGCCAGGATGCTCTGGCTGAACTATCCCAACAATCCGACCGCCGCCACCGTTGACCTCGCGTTTTTCCAGGATGCGGTCAAATTCTGCCTCAAGCACGACGTCATCCTCGCTCACGACAGCGCCTATTCCGAAATTGCCTACGACGGCTATCGCTCACCGAGCGTTTTCCAGGCCGACGGCTCGCGCGAATGCGCAATCGAGTTCCACTCGTTGTCGAAGACCTTCTCGATGACCGGATGGCGGGTTGGCTTCGCGGTCGGCAACGCGCAGTTGATTGGCGCGCTCGGCAAGGTCAAGACCAACATGGATTCCGGCGTCTTCCAGGCTGTGCAGGAAGCCGCAATCACCGGCCTCGAAGGAGGCGACGGCGACAAGCTCGCCGAATATTGCGCTATCTACAAGGAACGCCGCGACGTGCTGGTCACGGCGCTCCGCGCGCTCGGCCTCGAATGCGAAAAGCCGCGCGCTACCTTTTATGTCTGGACTAAAGTTCCACGTGGCTACACCTCGGTTTCATTTACCGAGCGCGTTTTGAAGGAGGCCGGCGTCGCAATCACGCCCGGCTCCGGATTCGGCAAGGGTGGTGAGGGTTACGTCCGCTTTTCACTCACGAGCGGGCGTTTGGTCGAGGCGGTGGACCGATTAAAAGCGCTGCAGTTGTAACGGCGAGGATGCCCCATCGGGCTTTCATCGGATTAGGCAGTAATCTAGGCGATCGAGCCGCCAATTATCGCGAGGCGATTCAACGGATCGCGTCGATCCCGGACACGCGGGTCGTGCGCCAATCCTCGATCTACGAGACCGAGCCGATGGGCGATCTCAAGGGCGCGTTCCTCAACGGCGTCATCGAAGTCGAAACAGAGCTCCCCGCGGAAGTCCTGATGCGCCGGCTGCTCGCCCTCGAGCGCATCATGGGCCGCAAGCGCGTCAAGGGCCGCAAGCAGTCCCGCGGCAAATACCGGCCGCGAATCATCGATCTCGACTTGCTCTTCTTCAATAAAGAAACGATCGACACGAGAATTCTGAAAGTGCCGCATCCGCACCTCCACGAGCGCCGCTTCGTGCTCGCCCCGATGAGCGAGTTGGCACCCGCGCTCATCCACCCGAAACTCAACGCGTCGATATCCGAAATGCTGGCGGGACTTAAGTCGCCGTTTCGTGTTACGCTTGCGCGAGCGGACCTGCTGAGGCCGCAACCAGCGAAAACAAAAAAGGAGGCATCCCAATGAAATATTTTCTCGATACCGCAGAGGTCGCCGAGATTCGCGAGGCCGCAAGTTGGGGACTCATCGACGGCGTCACCACCAATCCATCGCTGATGGCGAAAACCGGCCGTCCCTATCACGACGTGCTCAAGGAAATTTGCGAAATCGTCGACGGACCGATCAGCGCCGAAGTCGTCGCAACCGAAGCCTCCGCGATGATCGAAGAAGGCGAGAAGCTAGCCAAGCTGCACAAGAACATAGTCGTAAAATGCCCGATGATCGTCGAGGGCCTGAAAGCCACCCACGCATTAGCCAAACGTGGCATCCGCGTAAACGTAACCCTGATCTTCACCCCGCTTCAGGCGCTAGCCGCCGCAAAAGTAGGCGCTTCGTTCCTGTCACCATTCATCGGACGCCTCGATGACATAGGCCAGGACGGCTTCGAGATCGTAGAACAAATGGTCCAAATCCTCTCAAACTACGACTACCCCGCCGAAGTTCTCGTAGCCTCAGTCCGCAACACAACCCAGCTACTACGCGCAGCCGAAGTAGGCGCCGACATAGCAACAGTCCCCTTCGCAGTGCTAAAGCAGACCCTCCATCACCCGCTAACTGACTTGGGACTAGAGCGTTTCCTGGCAGACTGGCGCAAAACAAATCAGAAGATCTGACGGTCTCCGCGCGCGCTCAGTTCGCGGAAGCCGCGGTACGCTCCGCGATCAGCCGATCCAATTCCGCGCGCAGTTTTGGCAGCACTTCTTCGTAGCCGTAATAGCCGAGCTTGCGGTCTTTCTTCTTGAGATTTACCGTCGTTGGGCCGCACCACAGGCCGAGGTCGGCGTCGTCGGTCTCGCCCGGGCCGTTCACGCGGCATCCCATGATCGCGATCGTGATCTTGTACTGCTCGGCGTAGACCGTCAGTTCCTTGACCTGCTGCGCCAGCTCGACGAATTTCATGTTCTCGACGCGCGAGCACGACGGGCACGAGATGATATTCAGCCCCGCGCCAAAGTCCGGCACCGAGATGAACCTGCCGGCCGCGACATCCTCGATAATCTTGTGGCCGACGATCACTTCCTCGTGCTTGCGTTCGTTGGGCAGCGTGAGCGAGACGCGAATAGTATCGCCGATACTTTGCGCGAGCAGCTTCTCGAACGCGATTCGGGTCTTGATGATTCCGTCGGGCGGCAACCCCGCTTCCGTGACGCCCAGATGTATCGGCACGTCGGGCCGCCGCTTCGAGAAGCGCCGATTCGCGTCCATCACCTTGTTGGGATCGGAATCCTTGAGCGACACGACGAAGCGCGTGAAGCCGAGCTCGTCCATCAGGTCGCAATGGTACGCGGCCGACTCGACGATCGCCGCCAGTTGATCGCCCGGGTACTTGTCCAGGAACGCCGGCGCCACCGATCCGCAGTTGACGCCAATGCGAATTGCAACGTTGTTCTCCCGCGCCACCTCGACCAGCCATTTCACCTTCTGCTGGATGGTCTTCGACTTCTCGATATGGTGCAGATGCCCGGGGTTGTAGCGAATCTTGTCGACGTGCGGCGCGACGCGGTCGGCAATTTTGTAGTTTTCCTGCAAATCGACCGACAGCACGACGCCCTTCGTCTGCGCGCGGATCTCCTTGACCGCCGGAATTTCCTTCTCGCTGTCGATCGCGATCCGGACGATTCCCGCGCCCGCGTTGGCCAGCTGATGGGCCTGGGCGACGGTTTCATCAATGTCGATAGTCCGCGTCGCGCACATCGATTGCACCACGACAGGCGCGTCGCCGCCGACTTTGGTGCCGCCAATCGTTATCTGCCGTGTCTTCCGATCTTTTAGTGCCTGCTGCATTTCCACCTTGCCGATTAACTATGGTGCCGAATGCGCGCCGCGCTGGCTAGTGCTTGTGTTCGTCCGCCACCGCCATCGCGATCGCGCCATGACTGAACGCCGCGCCCGCACGCATCGCCGCCGCGACCCAGACCGCCTCCGCGATCTCCTGGTCGGTGCATCCTTTCTCTTTCGCGCGCGTCACGTGCGCCTCGATACACCACGGGCACTGCGTGACATGCGCCGCCGTAATCGCCATCAATTCTTTGGTCTTGCTCGGAATCGCACCGTCCTTGAAAACTTCCTTGTCGAATTCCAGGAATCCTTTGAACGGGTCCGGCGCATTCTGGCGCAAGTTGCGGAGATACTTTGAGGTCTCCTTGCCATAGAAATCTGCCATCGTAATTCTCCTAGCCCCGCCTTTTTTCTGGTGATCCGACTATAGCAGAGCGTCGGCTCGCTTCGATAACAAGGGCACTTCGCGACGCTGCGCGAAGCGTGAGCGAACGTCGCCTGTGACCCCACGATTTCGCGTACGCTAATTCTGACCTTATCGCCAGACAAATTTTGCTTATCTTAGGCTCGCGACGGCTAATTTAATCTCTGACTTTTCCCTTGCAATGAGTCAGCGTTCTCACTAAGTTTCTTTCTCCGTCGTTGATTATGAGACGGAAAGGGGCGCGCATAAGAGATGAGACTGTCAATCCATCTCGTGCTGCCAAAATTTTCGAACGTTCAAGCTCTTCGCTCGGGGGAGGGAGGAAGCTGAACAATGAGTACCGTTGTCTCCACTATCGAGGCCGCTGACCCGCGTCCATTTCCGGACGTCATTCTGCGCAGCCAGTTCTTCGAGATGGTTGGGGCTCGCTCGCTCTCCAGCGAGCAACGCCTGATGCTCGCCGTGCTGGCCGACGCAATCAACGTCGTGCAGGAATTCGGCGGCTCAAGCAGCCTGCGCAAACGCAACTCGTTTAACGAGGCGTGGAACTGGTTCTTCACCAAGGGTGTCAGGTCTCCGTTGTCATTCGAAAACGTATGCGACGCACTCGGCATGGACGCCAAGGGCTTGCGATGGCGTCTGTCGGAACTGGTGGCGGGACGCGGCGGCAGTCCGCTCCGCCTGCGGCTCAAGGAAGCGAGCCGGATGCAGCGCCTGACGGTGAATCGAGTGCGCCGGCGCGATCCGCGCAAGATGCATCGCGGCACTCGCACCCGCTAGCAACCAGCGCTCAACCCAATCGCCGGATTAAGGCCGCGTGCGGAGTGGAGAACACTCCGCGCGCGGCTTCTTCACGGCGCCGGCTATCGGAAATGGCGTGCCAGCTCCGAAGCGTATGCGACTCCGATCTTGTCGGCATTGCTCCGGAGCCATTCACTGAAGCGCGTCGGCGCGTTCGGTTCAGAATCTGTAACGAGCAGATTGCTCATCAGGCCGCGAACTTCGTCGCCAGTGAGCGTCACATCGCGCACCGTCCATCCGATTATCTTCGTCAATGCGACCGCGATGCGCGGATCGACGTGCACGATCCGCGCCTTGCTGCGCACAGCGCTCGCAAGCATCCGGACCAATTCGTCAAAGGTGAA
>JBAWCX010000126.1:0-11770 GCA_049590495.1 Binatus sp. (SeqCode) | reverse complement strand
GGAACAATGAGTACGATCGCTTCAGACACCGACTGGAAAAGCATATAGAGCAGGACAAAGATCAGACCGAAAACGATTGGCAGGATGACCGTCAGACGCTTCCGTGCGCGCAACTGGAATTCATACTCTCCTGACCACTTCAAGGTGTATTCGGCGGGTAAATGGAGTTGCCGATCGAGCACGCGCTGAGCGTTGTCAACGTAGCTGCCATAGTCCGAAGTCGCGAGGTCAACATAGACGTAGCCAGTAAGCTGGCCGTCTTCGTCACGGATCATCGATGGGCCCGGGCTCAAGTCGATATGCGCGACTTCGCCGAGGGGAATCTGCGCGCCGGTTGGCGTCATGATCAATATCCGACGAAGCGCGTTCAGGTCATTTCGATAATCCGCGAGATAGCGGACGTTTATCGAATAGCGCTCGCGCCCTTCGACGGTGGTCGCGATATTCTCGCCGCCCATGCCGGAACTGACGGCGCGCTGAACGTCACCAACTGTTAGTCCGTACCTTGCGGCGATGGCGCGGTCAACATCGACGTTGATGTAGAACCCTTGAGAGACTCGTTCGGCAAATATTCCTCGCGTGCCCGGAACCGATCCCAGGATCTCTTCAATCTGGGAACCAATCTGCTGAATCCGGTTCACATCGGGACCCTGAATTTTCAGTCCTACAGGGGTCTTGATCCCGGTCAGCTCCATGTCGAGCCGATTCTCGACCGGCATCGTCCACGAGTTCGACAGGCCGGGGAAATGGAGCCTGTCGTCCATTTCCGCGATCAGGGAATCGTAAGTCATGCCCTTTCTCCATTGGGCGCGAGGCTTGAGCATGATCGTCGTGTCGTACATGTCCAGCGGCGCGTTATCGGTGGCGCTATCCGAACGTCCTACGGAGCCGAAAACGCTTTCGACCTCGGGAAACGTGCGAATGATCTGATCTTGCTTCTGCATCAGGTCCACTGCGGAGCTGATCGAAATTCCGGGCAAGGCGGTCGGCATGTAGAGACTCGATCCTTCGTAGAGCGGCGGCATGAACTGACTGCCTATCTTGAACAGCAGCGGAATTGTCAGCAGCACGAATATCACGTTGGCGGCGATCGTCAGAACGCGATGACGCAGGCACCATCGGATGACCGGCAGATAGATTGCCTGAAAGAAGCGCGAAATGGGGTTGTCGTCCTCGGGACGCAGGCGCTTGCCGCGAATGAAGAGGACCATCAGCACGGGGACCACGGTGATCGCGAGAACTGAAGAGAACGCAATCGCGAACGACTTGGTGTAAGCCAGCGGACGAAACATTCGTCCCTCTTGCGATTCGAGCAGGAACACCGGCAGGAATGAGACGACGATAATTATCAGCGAGAAGAAGATCGGCCTGCCGACCTGCTTTGCGGCCGATAGCAGAATTCGCTGCCGTTCGGATGGAGAAACCGACTCGCCTCTCAGCGACGCGTGATGCTGTGCTTCCGATAGGTGTCGATAGCCATTCTCGACCATCACGATCGAAGCGTCGACCAGCACACCTATCGCCAGCGCCAAGCCGCCGAGCGACATAATGTTAGAGCTGATCTGCAGATAGTACATCGGGATGAAAGTCGCGATGACCGCAATTGGCAGCGCGAGAATCGGGATCAGTGCGGAACGCAGGTGGAAGAGGAAAATGATGATCACGAGACTTACAATGATGGCCTCTTCCAGGAGATCGCGTTTCAAAGTGTTGATGGATGCCTGGATGAGTCCCGAACGATCATAACCGGCCACGATTTCGACGCCGTGTGGCAGAGTCTTTTGAATCTCAGCGAGCTTCTGCTTGACTCCGTCGATAACGGTGAGAGCGTTCTGCCCGTAGCGCATCACGACGATGCCGCCGACGGTCTCGCCGTCGCCGTTCCATTCCGCGGCACCCTCGCGCAGGTCGGGTCCCAGACTAACGACGCCTAGGTCTCTTATCAGCACCGGCGTGCCGTTGTTGGTCGTGACGGAAATCTGTTCTAGGTCAGCAACCGAACGGACATAGCCGAGGCCGCGGATCATGTAGTCCGCTCCCGACATCTCGAGCACGCGCCCACCGACTTCGCCATTGCTGTCGCGGATCTTGTCGATCACCGTCTCCAGCGGGACCTTGAGGGCGAGCAACCGATTTGGATCGAGCTTTACCTGGTACTGCTTGACGAAGCCCCCGATAGTGGCAACTTCCGAAACCCCCGGCACCGTTTCGAGCGCATAGCGAACGTTCCAATCCTGCAGGCTTCGTAGGTCAGCGAGACTGTGAGTATGACTCTTATCGACGAGGGCGTATTCGTAAACCCAGCCTGCGCCAGTTGCATCGGGACCTATGGCAGGATTTACGCCAGTTGGGAGCTTGCCCGTGATCTGCTGCAGATATTCCAGCACGTGGCTCCGCGCCCAATAGATATCGGTGCCGTCTTCGAACACGACGAACACATACGAGTCGTTCGGCATCGTCTGCGCGCGGACCGCCTTGACGTGCGGCGCCGCGAGCATCGCGGTGACGATGGGATAGGTCACCTGATCTTCGATGAGATTGGGCGGCTGACCCATCCATTCGGTGTGGATAATCACTTGAACGTCGGAGATGTCCGGCAACGCATCGAGCGGGATTCGATCGAGCGACCAAATACCGGCGAGTAAGAGCGCCAGTACGCCGAAGAACAGCAAGAAACGGTTCTCATTACACCAGTCGATAGTTCTTTCGATCATGCTTCTATCCTCACATCGCCATGGAGCCGCTGGCTGACACGTCCATCTGTTTGCTCGCGATCGGGTGTCCTTCTTTCGATACAGTGATAGTCAGGCTCCAAGTGCCACCGCTAGGCAGCTCGATATTCGCCGAGTAAGTTCCGTTACCTTGATGGCCCGCGGTGCCTTGCGCGTGCATAGCTGCCATCCCCATCGCAGGCATCGCCGCCATGTAGAAGGATACTGTCACTTGCGCGCCTGAGATTGGTGCGCCTTTGGAATCACGCAGCGTCACGATCGCTTTGTTCGGGCCTCGCACGAGAGGATTGGGATCACTCGTGAATTCGATGCTCGCCTGCGGTATCGCCTCGGCCGCTTGTCCAACTGCATTCGCTCCCACTCCAGGCGGAGGTGGCACGAATGCTCCCGCGGCAGCCTGGAGTTGGCTTTCCGAGTCGATCAGGAAATTCGCGGAGCTCACGATCTGCTGACCTAGAGAGACTCCCTTGAGCACGATGAATTCGTCGCCGACGTGCGCACCCAACTCGATCTCGGCGGGCGTGAGATAACCGTCACCGCGATCGATGAACGCGACGTTGTGCGTTCCGGTGCGCAGAACCGCAGTGTCAGGGATGACGGTTTGCTCGCCCATCGGAAGGTCGAGCGCCACGTGCGCGAACATCCCGGGAAGGAGCTGTCCTTTAGGGTTGTTGAACTCGCATCGAACTTTCGCGGTACGAGTCATGGGATCGATCTGCGGCTGGATGAAATCGACGCGCCCATCGAAGTTCACGCCCGGATAAGCGTCGACAGTGACGGTTGCAGGATCGCCGGGATGAACTTTGCCGATCTCGTTTTGAAAGACTGCCGCGTAGATCCACACTTTCGTGAGATCGGTGATCGTAAATAGGCGCGTGTCCGGTTGAACGTACATGTTGGGCAGCGCGTTGCGCTCTACTATGTATCCACTCATGGGAGAGTCGATCTCGACGGCGAGCCGTACAGTGCGCTCGCGTTCCAGGCGCGCGACCTCGCGCGGCGACACTCCCCAGAGCTTAAGACGTTCAGCGGCGGAATCGACCAGCGACGACGCGTCGGTGGTTACGCCGGCTACGGCGCTATCTTTCACGCGCTTGCGCGCCTCGATGGCGAGCAGGTATTCGCTTTCGGTGCTCATGAGATCCGGGCTGTAAATCGTGAATAACGGCTGGCCCCGGTGGACGTATTGATAGGTCGAATTCGCAAACACTTTTTCGATCCATCCGGCGAAACGCGTTTGCACGTAGCCTTGCAGCCGTTCGTCGGCCTCGATGTTGCCGGTGGTCTCGAGGCGGTCGCTCACGTCTGTTCGCACGACGGTCGCGAACTTCAGGCCGATCAACTGCCGCCGCTCCGGCGTGATCCGGATAGGCGCGAGCTGAGAATCCGCTCCATATGCAATTGGCGTCGCTGCGAAAATCAGGAATCCAAGCGTCAGGGAAACGGTTGCGAGTCGCCATTTCGATGAGTTGTAGTTCATCGTCTGTCACCGATCACTTGCTGGAGTTTGGCGATGGCGATCTCGTGGTCGGCGAGGCTGCGGTAGTACTCCTGCCGGAGGTTCTGCAAATCGAGCACCGACGAGAGCAGCGTCTGGAAATCGACTTTGCCGACTCGATACGCTGCCATCGCCGAGGCCTGGGAAGTTTCGGCCTGCGGGAGCAGACCGTCGCGATAGATGGATAAGATCCGTTCCGCGGTGCGCATCGCGACCAGGCTGCTTTCGCCGTCTGAGGAAACCTGCAGCTGAGTTGCACGGACCTGCGCGCGCGCCGATTCGGCTTCAAGCGCGGCCTGCTCGATGGCGGGCGTTTGCTTGCGCCAGAAATAAAGTGGAACCTTCGCGCCCAGACTCAGCATGTAGTAGTCGTTGAATCCCGGGCCAGTTTTTTCGTACGAATATCCGACCGTGAAGTCCGGCCAGTAGCCCTGATGCGCGAGCTTCAGGGCTTCCGCACTGCGCGCTTCCATCGCGCGATCCGCTGCAAGGTCGGGAGAACCGCTGTCGGCCAACAGCGCGAGCTGCGATGAGTCGAGTTGGAGCTGCGTCATTTCGACGTCGCCGATGCCGATATTGCGCGAGTCGGGATCGCGCCCGAGGAGCTGCTTGAGTTCGAGCTGTTCCTGATCCTCCTCCTGATGGTGCATCGCGTGCTCCTTGAGGAGCTCCGTGGTCTGAAGCTGCGCCTTGATGAGGTCTTGCTGCAGGCCTTGTCCCAGGCGGTAGCGGGTTTCGGCGATCTGCTGGATCTGTTGGAGCTCGTCCTGATTGCGATCGAGGATCGCCAGCGTCTTCGCGTGATAGAACAGCTCGTAGTAGAGCTCCTTGACCTTTTCCTCGACTCCACGCCCGGCAGCTTCATAACGATGCTTGGCGTACTCGGCGTCCTTTTCGGCTTCAGACTTCTGCAAGCGGAGCTTGCCGGGCCCCGGTATGTCCTGCGAGACGCCGAAACCGGTGTAGTAGAAGTCGCTGCTCTCATAGCCCGAAAAGGGCTGCGGACTTCCAACCGTGAAATGCTGGAGCGAGACCTCCGGATCAGGCAGCGTCGCGGCCTGGATCGGCACCTTCGTTTGAGCCTGCCAGTGGGTGCGCGCCGCCAGCACGACAGGGCTGTGGGAAAGTGCCTCATCGACCAGCGCCTGCAGTCGATCGCGAGTGGCGGAAGTCTCAATCGCCGCAACGCTATCCTGTGCGCGTCCCGCCAACGGAATCGCTATCAGAATTGCGAAGGCAAATATGGTCGATGTTAGATCTCGTGCCGCTGTGCGGCGAATGCTTCCGGATCGTTTCACAAATTCCAACCTTCCAGCCGCGATCGATCGCGGCCCGGCTGCGTCCTTTGCAAGTCTAAAACCTGCGCTCTATCTGCCGATCGGATCAGCAGATATTCCTTGGATGTCGCGAGCAGGCAGCACGCAAGCATCAGTGGCGAATGCGATACATCCGCCCACTCAGCTCACGCGCTCAGGGAAGGTTCAGATTTGACGGGAACAGAGAAGGGCTAACGAAGTCATGCAGTCAGGTGGCGAGTACCCACGCGCGTCGACGGTGTTTCGCAGGTGCGAAATCGTGACTAACACCGCGGCTGCGGGCATACTCCCGATCGAATCAAAATGCTGCGTTTCTTGCGCTTGGTTGGTCGCTCTAACCGGCGCCACCGGCGCTTTGCAGCAACTTAATTGATTCACTGGAGCAATGCCGGAGCAATTCGGTCCGCAACACGCCGTTGTGGAACAGGCCATCGCAGACGGCGCACTCATGCTCAGCGGCATCAGCAGAGCGATCAAAACTATGACGAGAAGGCGCACGGTATTTATGTAGTTAGCCTGACTGTACGGTGAAAGGCAATCTACGACGAATGCTGTCGAGCTGTGTTTTGCGATTTCGGCTGGTAAGCATTGGTATAACGCAAAACATAGAAATCGCCGATATGCCTGTATTCCATCGCCGCGTAGCTGGTTTTCAGGCGCTGAAGGACGCCATTGACTGACGCCGACCCAGCGAACCCCTTGTACCTTCGGCCCCTCACCAGCAGAAATAGAGAACGATTTTGCGCAGCTGACGTATCGATGCCTTCTGTCAGATGATGGGCCATCGTCGCCTGTGCTTCGCGATCAATATAGTAGCGATGATCCATCTCGATGTTTTCATCCCAATCCGGATAGGCATGCGCGAAGTATCCGTCGGGGACACCCAGCTGCGCCAGGTTGTAATCGAGCGCATAACGGTCCTCCGCGAAGTACGTGACAAGTGCGTCGCCCGGACGGCCTGATGCCTTGATGAAAGTTGCGACCTCTCGCCAGGGTTCGTGCTGCACGTATTGCAGCGTGTGACTGGTGTGCCAGGCGAAGACGGTCACCAATACGACCAGCGCTATCGTCTGAATTCGCCAGCCGCGAAGCGTCGCTATCCCGCCTGAGATGAATAGGCACAGCGCCGGCGTGGTGAATACCAGGTAGCGATAGAAGAGCAGATTGTTGCGAAATGACGCGAGGCCAATAAGCGTCACGGGTACTACTATTGCCGAGGCGGCCAGCGCATACGGGATTGCCTTCTCGCGCGACTCATCCCACGCCTGCACCAGGCCGAACACTCCCAGCAGCATGCCAAAAACCGTGGCCAGTACCATTAGGTGACCGGATGCGTCGATCACCATCTCGTTCGCGATCCCATACACCACGTTGGCCGCAGATATCCAAGTCACCGGACCTAGCCAGTCGATTTGCCCGTGGTCATTGTGCGCCAGCAGCGCCAGGTAGGGTCCTACCAGAACCGTCAATGCCCCTAGCGCGATACCGAGTCGACGCCGTGGTAACGTTCGAAGGCTAACCAACGGCAGCACCACGAGTTCCGCGGGTATGATGGTCGCGGCGAGCGAATGGCAGTAAATCGCGAAAGCGGTCGTGAGCGTCCAGCCCGCCAGATTCGCTGTGCTTGGACGGTCGAGCACTTTCACGAAGAACAGGAGCGATCCAGCAACGCCCAAGGCCTCCATGCTGTAGCCACGCGCTTCCTGGGCGTAGTACACGCTCGACGGTGCGAGCGCAAAGAGGAGAGCCGCGACGATTCCGGCGGTGGCGCCGAACATCCGCCGCCCGGCACAGTACAGGACTGGGACCGTCGCTATCGAGGCGATCGCCGAGGGCATACGTAACGCGGCCTCGGATTGTCCGAACAGATCGATCCAGACCCGCAGGATCACGAAGTAGATTGCCATGTTGGTCTCGCGGGTGCCGATCAGACGCCACATCGCATGCAACGGCATAGTCGCCCCGGGTCGCGCTCGCCGCTTCGTCAACCCAGATACTCGGCTCGCCAAGATGACGAAGGCGGACCGCAGCGGCGAGCGCGGTGATGATCGCAACCGCCATCACCTTGCCGTTAACTGATCTGGTTAATGGCTCAAGTCGGGCCAGGATGCCGGGCCGCTCGACGCGGTTTTCAAGACCGGTGCCTTCACCCACTCGGCCACCCCTCGCTCTCGAAAGTCACTTTGCGGCTACGGATTGATCCTGCCACAGCTTTATACCACCGAGCAGACCCTCCGTATTGCTGACCACCCTGACGTTGGACGGCAGCTTGAAGTTGATCGTCGCCGCATTGCCGCCGCCGATGTATAGCCGGTCGTAGTTGAACGTCTTCGCCATCTCATCGATAGCTTCGCGCAGGTGCTTGTTCCACTTCTTCCTGCCCTTCTTCAGGAACGCCCGGTTGCCAAGCTCGTCTTCGTAGGTCTTGCCGTCGCGAAACGGATGATGTCCCAGCTCGAGATGAATCCGGTGGCCATCCACGAACAGTACCGAACCAAATCCCGTGCCTAGCGTGATCACCAGTTCGTCGCCGTGGCCCGTGACGCATCCCAGGCCCTGCACGTCGGCGTCGTTGGCGATTCGTACGGGGCATTTGAGTTTCTTCTTCAGCGCCGACTCGAGCGGGAAGTTGTTCCATCCCTTGCCCAGATTGACCGCCGTATAGACGACGCCGTTTTTGATGACGCCTGGAAATCCCACCGAAGCGCGATCGAACCCGCCAGTCATCTTCGCGAGTTCCTGGATGATCGCGATCACTTTCTTCGGCGTCGCGTTATGCGGCGTCTTGATCTTTTGTCGCTCGGTTACCATCTTACCTTTTTCATCGAGCGCGGCCGCCTTGATTCCGGTTCCGCCAACATCCAGCGCGAGCGTAGTTATCGACCTGGGCGCCGCTTGCTTCGCGGGAGCCGATGGCTTCGCAGCCGCCGGCGGCTTCAGCGGCGCTGGCCCGTTCGTGATTGGTTTCTCCGCCGGAATCTTCGCGAGTTGTTGTTCTTTCATTTGCTCACTCTCGGTTCTTTCATTTCCTCAAGATTGACGGCTGGCGACGATGCGCATGCATGAAATCCGCATTCGCGATCGTTCGTTTATATACCAAAGCCTATTTGCGCGCATTCCTGTGGCACCTGCTCGCCGCGACGTGGTAATCAGGCCTCGCGGCGGACCGCATCATTTGCAATCGCGAATCGCAAACTACTTCGGGCTGGAACTTGCGGGCACCACGGTTCGACGCGAGGTGCTCGCCGGCGTCACCACGTTCGTCACCATGTCGTACATAATCGCGGTCAACCCCGCCATTCTGAAAGCCGCCGGAATCCCCGAAGGACCTTCGATGGTCGCGACCGTGATGACCGCGATAGTCGGAACGCTGGTGATGGGCCTGTACGCCAATCGCCCGTTCGCAATCGCGCCGTACATGGGCGAGAACGCCTTCGTCGCATACACGGTGGTGAAGGTGCTCGGCTACAGTTGGCAGACCGCGCTGGCCGCGGTGTTTCTTGCCGGCGTGATGTTCACGCTGTTGACCGTGGCGCGCGTGCGCAGTTGGATGCTCGAGTCGCTTCCGCCCGGCCTCGCCTACAGCTTCGGCGTGGGCATCGGGCTGTTCCTGAGCTTCATCGGACTCAACGAATCGGGCATCGTCGCGATTGGCGTACCCGGCGCACCGGTGAGGCTAGGCAATCTCGCCACGCCCTCGGTCGAGATCGCGATTCTCAGCTTCGTGCTGATCGCGATCCTGATGATCCGCCGGGTGCCGGGCGCAATCCTGCTCGGGATTTTGATCTCGGCCACAGTTGCATTCGTCACCGGCGTCGCAAGGCCGCCGTCGGGTTGGGTCAGCATGCCGCCGAATCCCGCGCCCGTCATGCTGCAAATCGATCTGCGCGGCGCCTTGAGCGTCGGATTCTTCGGCGTGTTGCTGTCGCTATTCGTGATGGCGCTGGTCGACACGATGGGTTCGTTGATAGGAGTTTCCGAGCGCGCCGGGTTTCTCGACGCCGACGGCACGCTGCCGAACATCGAGCGCCCGATGCTCGCCGACGCGATCGCGACGATGTTCGCGGGGCTCGCCGGCAGTACCACTGCAGGCGCGTACATCGAGTCTGCCGCGGGCGTCCACGTCGGCGGGCGCACAGGATTGACGGCAGTGGTGGTCGCCGCGCTGTTCGCGATGTCGTTGTTCTTCGCGCCGCTGGTCGCCGCGATCCCTGCCGCCGCGTACGCGCCAGCGCTGATTGTCGTCGGCGCGATGATGATTGCGCCGATCGTCAAAATCGACTTCGACGACTACACCGAACTGATTCCCGCCTTCACGGTGATCACCCTGATGAGCTTCACCTACAATATCGGCGTCGGAATCACGGCCGGCCTGATTCTCTATCCTTTCTTCAAGATCGTCGCGGGACGCCATGAGGAGGTTCCCGCCGGATTGTGGGTTTTATGCGCTCTGTCGACTTTATTTTACCTTTTTTATCCTTACCGATAGCCAGAAACGGTCTTTTAGGTAGTTCGTATCAGTTGACCTAATGCGAATCGTGACGTAAAATCCGTCTTCTTGGCGCGTGTCGCGCGTCGAGAGAGGCGGATATGGCTATTTTCACCAAGCAGTTTGCGGACCACAACGACTACGAAGAGTGGCTGGAACATGCCAGCGACCGGATCAACGTGCTGTCGATCGGAAATCCCCCCACGATTTTTGGTTCGTCAATTGCGAAACCTGGCGGACCGGTAGTTGTAAAATACCAGACCCACGATCAGTCTCTTGCTCCTCAACGAACCCTGACGGGAAAAGCCGTCGAGGTCGCTATCGTCGGCGCCGCGTTCTTCGCGCTGTTCGCCTACTTGATTGCAGAACTTTAGCCTTGACGAGCCGCTTTCTGCGGCACACCCCTAATCCGAGCGACTTCCTACCACGGGCGCGGGACTCAGCGAGCCGGGTGCGCGGGCGATGTGCTCGGGCGTCAGCCGTAGCTTGCGGGTCTGCTCGTTGAACAGTTGCGAGTAGACTCCGGCGCGCTTGACGAGCTCCGCATGCGACCCGACCTCGACGATTCTCCCGCGATCGAGCACTACGATCACGTCCGCATCGACCGCGCTCGCGAGCCGATGGGCTATCATGAACGACGTCCGCCCCTTCATCAGGCGCCGCACGGCGTCATGAATCAGGTTTTCGACTTCCGAATCGAGGCCCGACGTCGCTTCGTCGAGAATCAGGATGGGCGGGTCCTTCAGAAACACGCGCGCGAGCGCAAGACGCTGACGCTGGCCGGTCGACGGCCGCACTCCGCCCTCGCCTATCATCGTGTCGAGCTTGTCCGGCATTGACTCGACGAAGTCGCGGATGTTGGCCTGCTCGAGCGCGCGCCACACGTTCGCGTCCGGCGCGCCGGGGCGTCCATACTGCACGTTCTCGCGAATCGACGCGCTGAACAGAATCGCGTCCTGCGGAACAATCCCGATCGAATCGCGCAGCGACTTGAGCGTCACGCTCGAAATGTCGGTGCCGTCGATCAGGATTCGGCCGGCCGCCAGCTCGTAGAAGCGCGGGATGAGGCCCGCGAGAGTAGTCTTGCCGGCTCCTGACCTGCCCACCAGCGCCACTGTCGTCCCGGCCGGCACGGCGAGGTTCACGTCGTCCAGCGTGATGCGAATCGGCCCGCCGTCGAGCGGCTTGTAGCCGAAGCGCAGATGCTCGATCTGGACCAGCCCGCTCTTCACCCTGAGCGCAGATGCGCCGGGCCGGTCGTGCACCTCGGGCGTCTCATCGAAGAACGCGAAGATGCGCTCGATTGCCGCCAATGCAGTCGCCACGATGATCGAGAGTTCCGAGAATCGTTGCAGCGGCAGGTACAGCGCGCCCAGGAACGCGAAGAACGCGACCACCGTTCCGATCGTCATCTGCCCATGCATGATCATCAGCGCGCCCGCCCAGATCACAATCAACGGGGCGCCGCGCGAGATGAACTCGGTGAACATCTGATGCGTCGACGAAAGCTTCACGCTCTCAATCGTCAGGTCGTACAGTTCGGTCGTCCGCTGATGGAAGCGGCGCGCCTCATCGGCCTCGCGCGCGAACGATTTGACCGTCGAGACGCCCGCGACGCGCTCCTGCAGCTCGCCGGAAAATTCCTCGACCACTTCCTGCAGGTCGTGACTGGTCTCCTTGATTCGCGGCGACAGAATCCTGATCACGGCGACGTAAAACGGGATAACTATCAGCG
>JBAWCX010000125.1:0-5502 GCA_049590495.1 Binatus sp. (SeqCode) | reverse complement strand
GTCCGACGTCGCGTTCATCGGATCGCATGGTCATACCTTTTTTCATCTCCCGCCGCGCCGCGCCGCCCGCGGACAGGTCGCCTCCACGATGCAACTCGGCGAATCCGCCGTCATCGCCGCCGCCACCGGCGTTCCCGTCGTCGCCGACTTCCGCAAGATGGACCTGGCGCTCGGCGGTGAAGGCGCTCCCCTCGCCCCCCTCGCTCATCTATGGCTGTTCGCCGACGCTAAACGCGGCCGCGTCGTGCAGAACATCGGCGGCATCGCCAACGCGACTTACCTTCCGCCTGGCGCGGGCATCGGTAACCCCGACCTCATCGCGTTCGACACCGGCCCGGGCAACGGAATGATCGACGCGCTCGCCTCGAGAATCTCGGGCGGGCGCCTCCGGATGGATCGCGACGGTCGCCTCGCGGCACGCGGCCACATCAACCAGCCGCTGCTTGCGAAGCTGATGCAAAATCCTTACTTCAAGCGCCGTCCGCCAAAATCGACCGGCCGCGAAGAATTCGGACCCGATCTGCTTCATAGCATCGTCACGGACGCTCGCGACATGAGTATTGTTGACTACGATCTCGTCGCGACCGTCACCGCCCTCTCCGCGCGATCGATCGCCGACGCATGCCGCCGCTTCATCTTTCCACGCGGTCCCGTCGACCAGTTGATCGTGACCGGCGGCGGCGCGAAGAATCCCACCTTGATGAGCATGATCGCGGCTGAGCTTCCCGACATTCAAGTGATTACTGCCGCGGACGCCGGCGTTGACGGCGACGCGCTCGAGGCCGTGGCGTTTGCCATCCTCGGCTACCAGATGCTGCGCGGGCACCAGGGTAACATCCCCACCGTCACCGGTGCGCGCGCGCCCGCCGTCCTCGGCAAACTCACGCTGCCCCCGTCGCCAGTGTCATGATCGCGTTCGAGCGCAACAACTGGCTATTCGATTTTCGCGTGGCCGGGATCGCGATTCACCGCGATCACATTCTCCTACTCCGCGTCGAGCCGGACGACTTCTGGTTTCTGCCTGGCGGTCATGTCGAGATTGGCGAACCCGCCGACGCCGCTCTGGTCCGCGAGATGCGCGAGGAAACGGGCTTGAATGTAGAAATCGATCGCCTCGTCTGGGTAGCCGAGAACTTCTTCACTCAAGGGGGCCGCCGCCATCACGAGCTCGGCTTCTACTATCTCATCACGCCGCCCGCGAAAGCCGCTCAGCTGGATGTCACCAGGGAATTTTACGGCGAGGAAGAAAACGGCACGCAATTGATCTTTCGATGGCACCGCCTCGAGACACTCGCGAACTTGAACCTGCAGCCATCGTTTCTAAAAACCAGCCTGAACGCATTACCCACTTCGATTACTCACATCGTCCAAACCGATACCGACTGACTAATCCAGCGCGCATGACACAAAGACAGAACGAAAGAAAATGCGCGCCACACTCCACCTTAAACGTCCTAACAGGGACGAAGTCCCGCATCTTCTCTTAGTACCGGGTGCAGGGGTCACCCCTGCCCAAGGAAGTATGAAACCCAGGGTGGGTTTCATTAGAATTAAGTTCCTGAGTTCCCCTCACGCGCTGCGCTTGTCCTCCGGCGCCGCGACGCCCGCCTTCGCCGCCGACTCGACCACCGCCGACCGGAAGATCCCATGCGCCATCGTCGATTCCTCGCGCTCCGCTCGCGCCGCGTACACTTTCATCCGCGCTTCATGCGCCGACTTGTCGTCTGGCGCCGCAGCCACCGCCCAGTCAGCGAGATGACACGCGAGCACGACTTCGCCCGCCGCAAGCTTCTCGACAGCGCGCGCGATCACCGGCGCGACGCCGCCTGCCAGCGCCGCGATCTCGCGCGCCCGCTCGCCGTCCGTCGCGGGTTTCAGATTCGACGGCGTGCCGTCGTACCATCCGCCTTCGAGCCGCCAGATATTGCGCACGATAAACTCGGGCTCGTCGTAAACCGCCTGCAGCCACGGCTTCTCCGCAAGATTCGCCGGCGGCTTGACGGTGTGAATTATCTCGTCGAGCGGCGCGCCTGCATTCATCATCGCGATAGTCTGATCGTACAAACTTTGCAGGTAGTTGGCTGTGTCGTTGAGCACCTGACGCACCCGAATCGCGCCGAACACCGGGTAGCCGTGCCCCGGCACGAGTACTTCCGCGCCCAATCGCGCCATCACGCGCAGCGCCTCCGCCCATTCGCGCGCATAACGCTGCGCCTTCTGCGGATTCCCGGCGTTGGGCGCCGCCCAGATTATCAAATCTCCGGTGCACAGCACCTTGCGCTGCGGAATGAATACCCAGCAATGGTCGTCGGTTTCGCCGCGCGCATGATGGCATTCGAACTTGTCGTCGCCCGCAACTACATTCAACTGATTATCGAAATAAGTATCCGGATATACATACTCAGTCGGCCACGCCGCCGGCCGGTTGAACTGCCGCGTATTGACTACAGTGTTATAGCCAGTCGTCCGCTTGTAGCGATCGAACCGCGCCGCCACCGCGCGATGGCCCACGACGCGCGGCCGCGCGACCTTGTTCTTCTGCGCATCCGCGACAATCGCCGGCATCCCGCACGCGTGATCGACATGCCCGTGCGTGTAGATTGCCGTGTTCACCCGCTCCGGCGAGAACTGGCGAATCAGTTTCACCGTCGCGTCCTGGTTGAAGTAGCCGCCCGTGTCGATCAGCACCAGTCCCTCGCGCGTCTTGGCCGCCGTCACGTTCGCAAACCAGCGGTAGAACATGATGCCGTCGGCAATTTCCTCGTACTCGCCGGTCGGCAGCAACGGATGAAACTGGCGGGTCGTAATCGCGCCAGTGAACATCTTTTCCGACTGATCTCGTATAGCTCCCATAGTTTATTCAACTTTGTTTCCCCTTCCCTCGAGGGAAGGGGTTAGGGGTTAGGTTCTTCGATCTGATCCAGCTCCGCGATGTGCCGAATCTTCTCATGCTCGACCCACGTGTAGCGCCGATGCTGATCGACGAGCCGCGCCTCGATTCCCGCCGCACGCGCGCCCTCGACGTCGATCGAGTAGATGTCGCCCGCGAATCTCACTTCGTCGGCTGCGACGCCGAGGCGTTCGAGCGCGATTTGAAAAATCCGCGGGTCGGGCTTCGCGACGCCGACGATATGCGAGTCGACTATCACGTCGAAGTAGGGCGCCAGCCCAAATCGTTTCGCATCCGCTTCGACCTGCCCCTCCGCATTCGACACAATCGCGAGCTTGTAGCCCGCCGACTTGAACGCCTCCAGCGCCTCGAACGTGCCCGGCCGCACGACGCGCCACAGCGTGGCCTCGCGATGTATCGCGCCAAACCGCGCCGCGCATTCGCGAAATTCCTCTTCCGGAATTCCCGCCGCCGTCATCCAGCCGCGAAAAAACAGCTCATACGCCGCCGCGGTAGCCTGGCTGTTCCCCTCGCTCATCAGATGCCGATCGATCGCCGCGCGCCCCGCGTATTCCGCATGCTCAAGCGCGAGCGCGTCCAGTTTGCGCCCTTCGCGCGAGAATTCGCGCGCCAGCAATTCGAAATCCAGGAACGCGAGCGTCCCGCCAAAGTCGAACAACAGCGCCTTGAGTTTTTCTTTTTTCTTCGATCCCATTCCGCGCCAGCTTATCAGAGTGATCGCCCGTTCCTCTCCATTGTTGCGTAGCCGTCTTACAAAAAGATAAGATTTTTCTGGAGATTTATTCCTCCGCTCTGGCGCGCTCCACAGGAGAATTGATGTTCACCGGAATCATCGAAGACCTTGGCACCGTCGAAAGCCTCAAGCCGACCGACCAGGGCGCGGTGATTTCCGTCCATACCTCGCTCCCGATTTCCGAAATCACCATCGGCGACTCGATCACCGTCAACGGCGCATGCCTGACCGTGATTTCCAAAAGCCCCGGCCGCTTTGCGATGGACGTCTCTGCCGAAACCCTGCGATGCACCGGGCTTGGCGATCTGAAACCCGGAAGCCGCGTCAATCTCGAGCGATGCCTCACGCTCAGCAAGCTGCTCGGCGGCCATCTCGTCTCCGGTCACGTCGACGGCATCGGCCGCGTCGTGTCGATCAAGTCCGAAGGCGACTCGAAACTTTTCACCTTCGAGGTCGCGCCCGCGCAAGCGCGCTACCTGGTCGAGAAGGGCTCGGTCGCCATCGACGGAATCAGCCTGACCATCTTTTCGATCAAGGACACCAGCTTTTCCGTCGAGCTGATTCCCCACACGCTGCGATCGACCACGCTCGGCTTCAAGCAGCCCGGCGACAGCGTCAATATCGAGAACGACATGCTGGTCAAGTACGTCGAGAAGATTCTCGCGATTCGGGCAACGCCGGCAGTCGCGTCGTGAGCAAGTGAGTATCAAGTGAGTATAGTAAGAACCGCATGAGCCTGATGCAGATACCGCGCAAGATCGAGTACGCCCTGCGTGCGATGATCTATCTCGCCGATCATCCGGCGGGCGTGGCGCGCGGCACCGAAATAGCCACTCGCGAGCAGATTCCGAAATACTATCTCGAGAAAGTCATTCGCGATCTGATGCGCCGCGGCCTCGTCCATGCGCGTCGCGGTCCCGGCGGCGGCTATCAGCTCGCGCGCAAGGCCGACACCGTCACGTTTCGCGACATTATCGAAGCGGTCGAGGGCCCCATCACGCTCAACGTATGCACCGACGGCAGCAGCTCATGCGCTCTGCAGCCGACCTGCCGCATGTATCGCGTGTGGGAGAAGGGCCAGCGCGTGTTGCTCGAAGTTTTCTCCGATACCTCGCTCGCCGAAATAGCCGCGTCGCGTCCCGCGCCGCCCGTGTGCACTCCCGACATCGCCACCAGCGCGATATCGCCGGCCAAGTCCCAGCCCGCGTAGCCGAATTGAAGAACGTTTCGATCTCTCTCCGACAAGCGCCTCTCGACTCGCGCGATTGTCCCCCTTCCCACTATGGGAAGGGGTT
This sequence comes from Binatus sp. (SeqCode), assembly GCA_049590495.1. Lineage (GTDB taxonomy): Bacteria > Desulfobacterota > Binatia > Binatales > Binataceae > Binatus. The sequence continues at coordinate 563 of JBAWCX010000125.1, read as the reverse complement.
AGGGGTTAGGTTGCCCGAATTCTCCTCTCCGGTCCCGACCTCGTGAGCGATTTCGGAGCCATCGGTCTCGGCGACTTCATCGGCAAACCGCGCCGCGGCGCCCCCGTCTTCACCGAGAAGACTTTCTATCTCGAGGAATTCTACGGCAAGAGCCTGCTCTTCGCGCTGATTCCTCCCGCCGGACAGCGCATCTCCGAATTCGATTCTCTCCTGCTGACGCTCCGCGAACTGCGCCGCAATCAGACCCGATGCGTCGTCATCGTCTCGCCGAGCGCGCTGCCAAAACTGATGCGCCGGCTTGGACGCCTCGCGCCCAAGGAGCCGCCGCCCGTCTTCAACCCGTCCGAAGGATTGCGCTCGCGCCCCTATCCGCCCGACTCCGCCGTCGCCGAGATCTGGGAGCGGCTCCGCGCCGGCTCGATCGTCGTCGCTTCGATGAGCCGCGACGATGCCGACGATCTCACCGTCTTTGCGCGCGAGCTCGCCAGCCGTCTCCGCGTCTTCAAGCTCCTGATGCTCGATCGGCGCTGCGGACTGCTCGACAAGGACGGCAACCGGCTCTC
>JBAWCX010000124.1:0-3175 GCA_049590495.1 Binatus sp. (SeqCode) | reverse complement strand
GCCGACAACGTCGGTGTAGCGGTGGCCGAGACAGTCGGGGTCGGAGTCACGGTAGCCGTCGTGGCAGTCGGAGTCGCAGTCGGGGTTACCGACGGAGTGCCAAATGCGATTCCGCTGAGGCTCACGGTCTGGGTAGGCCGCTGTGCATTGTCGGTAAAGGTCAGCTTTCCGGTTTCGGTGGTTCCGTTCGTATTGCTGTCAGTGGTCGGATTGAAGGTCACCGACACCTGGCAGGTCGAGTTCGCCGGCACCGAGCTGCCGCAGCTATTGGTGGTTATGGCAAACGGGCCGCTGGTCGCGATCGATGTGAAGGTTACAGCCACCGCGTTGGAATTGGAAAGCGTAACCGTCTTTGGCGCCGATACGGTACTTACCTGGACCCTCCCGAACGCTTCAGAGGTGGGCGATACGGTCGGAGTCGCCAGGTAGCCCACTCCGGACAGGTTGATCGACTGCGTGGTTATGTACGCATCGTCGGTGACGACGACTTTTCCGGTCGTGCTCCCGGTTTGGGTGGGCGTGAAGATCACGCCGAAGGTGCAGGTGCTGCCTGCAGCGACCTGCGTTCCGCTGCACATGTCATTGGTGATGCTGAAGGCGCCGGAGGTCGCGACGCTGCTCACGCTAAGTGCGACCTTATTGGGGTTGGTCAGCGTGATCGTCTTCGCCGCGCTGGCAACGTCCACCTGCTGGTCGCCGAAGGCGAGGCTGGCGGGCGAAAAAGTCGGCTTTAGTATGATGCCCGTGCCCGTAAGAGCCACCTCTTGCGGGCTGTTGACGGCCGCGTCGGTATACGTCAGGTCTCCCGTCCGGGTTCCGGTCTCGCTCGGAGTGAACACCACGCCGACGGTGCAGGTTCCACCTGCTGCGACCTGCGTTCCACTGCAGTTGTCATCGGTCGTAGTGTAGTCGCCTGACGCTGTCACGCTGGTCACGCTGAGTGACACCTTGTTGGGGTTCGTCAAGGTGACCGTTCTCGCGGCGCTCGCAACCTCGAGCGCCTGATTGCCAAAGTTCACGGCGGCGGGCGAGAAGGTCGGCTTTACCAGGATGCCCTGGCCCGTGAGACTCACCGTTTGCGGGCTGTTGGAGGCAGCATCGGTGATCATCAGGTCTCCCGTCCGGGTCCCGGTCTGGCTTGGAGTGAACACCACGCTGACCACGCAGTGCCCTTTGGACGCGAGGTCCATGCCGCTGCATCCGTCGCTCGACACGCTGAAATCTCCCGAAGGCGTGACGCTGTCAATTTGCAGCGAAGAGCTGTTCGGGTTGGTCAGAGTTACGTTTTTGGCGGTGGAGCTTGTGCCCACTTCCTGATTGGTGAACGTAAGCGAAGTCGGGCTGATGGTCAGATTTCCCGTAGCCGTTGCCGTCGCAGTGGGCGTCGCCGTCTCCGTTGATGTGGCGGTCGCAGTTGCGGTCGGCGTTGCGGTCGCAGTTGCCGTCTCAGTGCCCGTCGCTGTACCGGTGGCAGTCGGAGTCGGCGTTGCGGTCGCAGTTGCCGTCTGAGTGGCGGTTGCCGTCTCAGTCGCCGTTGCCGTCTGAGTGGCCGTTGCGGTCTCGGTGGCCGTTGCAGTCGCGGTGTCAGTTGCCGTCGCCGTGAGAGTCGGTGTCGCGGTCGGCGTCAGGGTTGGAAGGATCTGGGTAGGAAGGATAGTCGGAATGATAGTCGGGAGCTGCGCGTGCGCAGGCGCGACGCCGATACTCGCCAGTATTAGACAGGCCGTGAGCCCGATCGCAGCGAATCTTGCGGCGCGCGCCGTCGCTAACCTGATACTCGCAAAGGTTGAATGCAGGCAACGACGATCTATTCGAGTAAACCGGCTCTGTCCCCGAGTCATGGCGCCCCTCCCGAGTCGCAATGCATTTAAGCCGAGTCCCGAATTTCAGAATCGAGAACCCCCAAGTTCTCACCTGTAAATTCTTCTCGGCCGCGCGGCTGAAAAGCAGAAAATGTGCCGCTTTTGGAGGCGGGACTGATAAGCTAGCCAGTGCGTCTTGTAAGTGAAGCTATCGGGCTATGAGCAATGCTTTAGGTGATTCATCGTTTGGCATCGCAGACCCTAAATATTAAGCCGTGTGAAAATTCTCCCTAAACTTTTTACACGGTTCACAGTTTTAGTGCGGCGGCGGTGAGACAGCCGCGCAGCTCAAGGACCGGTCCCGGTGAGACTGATGCTATGAGGGCTCGTCGGATCGCTACCGACGTTCACGGCCATGCTCGCGCTCTCCGCCGAGCCGCCGCCGGTCGGCTTGAACGTGACCGCGATGGTGCATGATGAATTGGCTGCGGTCGTCGCACCGCACGTGCCGCCTGTCACCGCAAAGTCGCCCGCGTTCGCACCGGTGAAACTCTCGCTCAGCGACAACGCCACCGTTGATAAATTGTCAACTGTGACGATCTCGGTCTTCGAGGTCACCTTGGAGCTCAGCGTGCCGTACGCAAGCGTGATCGGAGTTACCGTCGCCGGAATCGTCAGACCGGTGCTGATTGCCACCGTGTAGGGACTCAGCGGGTCAGGACTGTCGGCAATCGACAGCGTAGCTGATTCCGTTCCCAGTGCGCGCGCGGTGTATGTCACAGCGATCGTACACGAAGTGCTTGCTGCCAATATCGAAGTGCAGGTGCCGCCGGTAATCGAGAAATCGGCGGGGTTCGTCCCGCTGAAGCTCTCGCTGAGACTCACCGGGCGGGTTTGATGATTCGTCATGCTGAAGGATTTCACCGACTTAGACTCGATCTTCACGCTCCCGAAGATCAGGCTCTTTGTCGAAGTTGTCAGATCGACGATGCCGGTGCCGCTGAGCGCGACAAGCTGCGGGCTGGTGGTGCCATTGTCGGTCAGCGTCATCGATGCACTACGCGCACCGGCCGCGCCAGGTGTGAATCCTACTCCCAACGTGCAATTTGTCTTGGGCCCGACCGTGAAAGGAATAGCACCGCAAGTTCCTGTGCCGCTGAGAGCGTATTCAGCCGGATCGGAGGACATAGCACTCGAGACTATCAGCGGATGGCTAGCGCCAGTGTTATAGACCGTAAGATTCCTGGTAGCCGTCTGACCGATAGCAACGTTGCCGAATGCGAGCGAAGCCGCCACCGCCATCGAGGTAGTCGGCGTTCCTGTCGGTGTGGCGGTTGCTGTGCCTGTAGGTGTCGCTGTCCCCGTCGGAGTAC